>NC_014934.1:4582830-4888353 GCF_000186265.1 Cellulophaga algicola DSM 14237 | reverse complement strand
AAAAAAAAAATTCATTAGTATTGAATTTTCGGTTTTTTTTTACCATGTTGCCACTTCAAAAAAGTACAGCCTTTAAATATATAATTTTTAGTTTTAAAATAATGGATATTAACAAAATTTCTTTTAGAGTAAGATATGGTGAAACAGATCAAATGGGAGTCGTATATCACGGCAACTATGCGCAATATCTAGAGATGGGACGAGTAGAGTGGTTACGTGGGTTAGGAATTTCTTACAAAGCATTAGAGGAAAGTGGTATAATCTTACCAGTTATTTCTTTAAGTGTTAATTTTAAGAAATCTGCATTGTATGATGATCTAATAACAGTGGTGACGAACTTAAAAAAGTTACCTGGTGTTAAGATCGAATTTGACTATATGATTTTCAACGAGAAAAACGAGTTGTTGGTCGATGCGCATACCGTTTTAGCTTTTATAGACACCAAAAAAAATAAACCAATTCGATGTCCTGAAGATTTAATACGGAAAATTTCTGAGTATCAAGATTCTGTTAAGAAATCAATTTAATTTTAATAGTGTGCAGTTCAGAAAAGATGCCGTTTATTTTTTCTTCATCATTTTTACGAACAGAAATAACGATAGTACAATCCAATTCCATTTTCTGAGAGACTATGGATAATTGTTCTTGTTTTATAATTCGCATCACTTTATCTATATCGGCATATTCAAAAAATAACTCAAATTCTACTTGAATAATTTTTTTAATAATTGTTGAAGATTCCAAAGCCATTTGGGCTCCAGTTCTATAGGCGCTTATTAAGCCGCCTACACCTAGTTTTGTTCCTCCAAATATACGAGCGACTGCCACAAGGACATTCGTGACTTCAAAAGACTGTATTTGGCCATAAATAGGCATGCCAGCAGAGTTGTTGGGTTCGCCGTCATCATTTGCTCTGTAATTTAGGGTCTTAATACCTAATTGCCATGCATAACAAACATGACCTGCGGTGTGGTGCTTTTTCTTTATCTCTTCTAATAGCGGTTTTACCTCGTCTTCTGATTGTATGGGGAATGCATAGCCGAAAAATTTGCTTTTTTTCTCTTTAAACAAAATTTCTTCTGATGGTTTCGAAAGTGTTTTATAGGTGTCTGAGGCTAATTTCATTAGAACAAAGCTACTATTATAATGCTAATTACGGCTAATCCAATTCCAATCCAATTTTTGGGAATTAATTTTTCCTTAAAGAGTAGAATACCTAAAAGGGTAGAAAACAATACGGTTGCCACATTATTAATGGTAAAAATAGAAGAGCTATCAGAAAAGTCGTTTTGTAAAGCCCGTAATAAAAAATGTAAGGTTAAATAATTGAAAATTCCAAGAACTATTCCGCCTAAAATATTTCGATAATTTATTTTTAAAGGTACTTTAAATGACCTTATTAAAATGAAGAGGACCCCAAAAATTCCAGCAGATGTAAACACTACAGTGCAAAAAAAAGGAAATTCTTGTTTAGATACGTAGGTGGTTTGTATGTATTTAATACTGGTATCTACGAATCCAGATCCCAGAAATAAAAGCAAAGGTAGTACTAGCGTTCCTGTCTTTACAGTAATTGTGCGGTCTTTTAAAGAGGCAAAATATACAGCAATGAGTGCTAGAATTATTCCGACTATTTTAAGTGTTCCTAGTTCTTCTTTATACAAGATTACACCTGCAAGTACAGGAATAACTAATGACATTTTAGAAGATACAGAGGCTACAGAAACACCAATTTGTTGTGATGTTTTTGCGGTAATATAGAAAACTAATATAAATAAAAAACCAAGGCTTATAGTGGGCAAAAACCAGGCTTTACTGGGTAGTGTTGAAAAATCTATAGACTCTTCGTAAAAGAAAATTGAAAAAATAGCTGCAACAAAATAGTTGGTGATTATTGCAAAAAGGGTTTGGACTTTATACGTATTATAAAGTTTAAAGATCACAAAGAGTGAACTAGAAAAGAGGATGCATAATATTAAATCGATCATCTACAATTTGCTCTTTAATTGCGTAATATCTTCTTTACCTACTATTAAATTCCAACTTTTAATTCCTAATGCAGACGAAGTGTCTGTGTTTTCTTTAGTGTCATCCACAAAAAAAGTTTCTTCAGCAATAAGATTGTTTTCTGATAAAACAAATTCGTAAATATCTTTGTTAGGTTTTCTTAAATTTATTTCGTGAGACAAGTAAAATTTTTCAAAACAGGCTTTAAATCTATTAAACCGATCTGCCCCCATATATTCTATGGCGTGATCAATATGAATTTCATTGGTGTTACTCAATAAAAATAACCGATATTTCTTTTCGGAAGCCAATAGCTCTAGAAATAGTAATCGGTTTTCAGGGAAATCTAAAAGGATACTATTCCATGCGTCTTTAATTTCTTTCGAAGTAGCACTTGGGAAAATCTTTTTAAGTTTTAATATAAAATCATCAGAAGTTAGTAAACCCATTTCGTAGGTTTTAAAAATTTCATCTAATTCCGGTGTAATTTCAGTGTAACCAACTTTAGTTAGGGCTTTAAAAACTGCGGGTTTATCTAGGTTGATGAAAATATCTCCAAAATCAAAAATTATATTCTTAATCATTGTAATATAGGTTTAAAATGTCTTTTTCTATGTTTCTAGTTTCTTTCAAAGTTCTAGTAGCTATTATAGGCGCTTTTACACCGCGTTTAAATAAAGAATTCCCTTTAAATATGCGGGCTTCATCCCATAAGTTTTCTGCAATGAAAGTTTGTAGGGTTTGCAAGCCACCTTCTATAATAACACTTTGTATATTTTGAAGGTAAAGTGCTGTACAGATTTGAGAAGCTATATTTTTTTTGAAATCTATCGGAATATAAATTACCTCACTTTGGTACCGTGACTCCTCTAAAATCTCAGTAAAAATAATGGTTTTTATACTTTTATCTACTACATGAAAAGTAGTATTAATTTTTAAATTCCGATCTAAAATAATCCGTGTTGGGTTCTTGCCTGTCCAACTGCGTACATCTAATTTCGGATTATCTGCTAGTACAGTATGGGTACCTACTAAAATGGCTTGTTCTTCTGCTCGCCATTGATGTACAAGTTGTCTAGAGTACGTATTGGTAATCCAAAAAGGTTGTTTTTCTTTAGTTCTTAGGGCTAATTCTGGAGCAATAAAACCATCTGCTGTTTCTGCCCATTTTAAAATAATATAAGGTCTATTTTTTTCTTGAAAAGTTAAAAAACGTTTGTGGTGTTCTCTGCATTCGTTTTCTAAAACACCAACAGTAACAGTACATCCAGCATCTTTTAGTTTTTGAATACCCTGACCTGCTACTTTTTCATGCGGATCTAAAAGTCCCACGACAACATTTTTAATTTTGTGTTTAATAATCAAATCTGCACAAGGAGGCGTTTTACCATGGTGAGAACAGGGTTCAAGGGTTACATATATTGTTGCGTTTACAAGCAAGTTTTTGTCTGCAACTGCATTAATAGCGTTTACTTCAGCATGTGGGCCGCCATATGGACTTGTGTAACCTTCCCCTATAATTTTATTTTCATGCACGATAACAGCACCAACCATTGGGTTGGGAGCTGTAGTTCCTAAACCGTTTTGAGCAATTTGTATGCAACGTAAAATATAAAATTCATGTATCTTCACGTCGCAAAAATAGGATATTATATAGATATCGTTTTAGGAAATTATGGGAAGTATTACAATTCGGGAAATTCAACAAAAAGATAATGCAGACGTAGCAAAAGTTGTTCGTAAAGTATTGGTAGATTTAGGAGTGCCAAAAGTAGGTACGGCATATGCCGATAAAGCACTAGATCATATGTTTGAGAATTATAATGTTCCTAAAGCAACTTATTTTGTGGTAGAAGAAAACCATGAAGTTATTGGGTGTTGTGGCATTGCACAATTAGAAAATTATGAAGGCAATGTATGTGAGCTTCAGAAAATGTATTTTTTAGAAGCAGCGAGAGGAAAAGGAGTAGGGGCGCAAATGATAAATGCTTGCATAGAGAAAGCAAAAGAATATGGTTTTGATAAAATGTATTTAGAAACGATGCCTTATATGGAAGCGGCTCAGAAATTATATAAGAAATCTGGTTTTGAATATTTAGAAGCTCCTATGGGAAATACAGGTCATTTCTCTTGTCCCGTTTGGATGTTGAAGGATTTAAAATAAGAGGGTATGCTTTTAAAAGAAATTAAAAATATATTTCACCAAGAGCTAGATGCTTCATATCAAAAAGAAGAAGTAAATAGTTTTTTTTATATGCTTATAGAACATTATTTAGGGTTACAACGCTTCGTATTAGCAATGGAGCCTAATTTAATTGTTGCTAAAGAAGATGAATCTCCTTTGTTTGAAGCTTTGAGTAAATTAAAACTTCATGTTCCTGTTCAATATATTATTGGTAAAACGGAATTTATGGATTTGGAATTTATAGTTAATGAACATGTGTTGATACCAAGACCTGAGACGGAAGAATTGGTTCGTTGGATTTTAGGCGATATTGAAGATCATCACTCTAAATTAAAAATATTAGACATAGGCACTGGAAGTGGATGTATCCCTATCTCGCTGGCTAAACATTTACCAAACTCGAAAGTATATACCTTAGATGTTTCAGGAAAAGCTATTGCAGTAGCAAAGCAGAATGCAAGGTTAAATAAGGTTGCTATCGACTTTATCCAAGAAAGTATTTTAGATATAGAAACCTTGCAGGAAGAATTTGATATTATAGTGTCTAATCCGCCTTACGTGCGTGAATTAGAAAAGGCGGCCATGAATGCTAATGTATTAAAGTATGAACCAGGGTTGGCTTTGTTTGTGGCAGACAATAACCCTTTATTATTTTACAAAAAAATAACTGATTTTGCGGCTCATAATTTGGTAAAAAAAGGTAAGTTATATTTTGAAATTAACCAATATTTAGGAAAAGAAACCGAACTTCTTTTAGGAGAACATAATTTTTCTGATATTGAACTGCGACAAGATGTGTTTGGTAATGACCGAATGTTGAAAGGAATAAAAAAATAAAATAACCCATCGTTTTAAATGGAGAGTAAACAAAAAATAGAAGCACTAAGAATAGGACTTCGAGAACATAATTACAATTATTACGTATTAGATACTCCAACGATATCTGATTATGATTTTGACATGCAATTGAAAGAATTGCAAGATCTAGAAGAAAAACATCCTGAGTTTTATGATGCAACCTCACCTAGTTTACGTGTTGGCGGTATGGTTACTAAAAATTTTAAAACTATAGTGCATGACAGTCGCATGTATTCCTTAGACAATAGTTATTCTAAAGAAGATCTAGAAGAATGGGAAAAGCGAATTCAGCGTAATTTAGGAGATGTACCTGTAGCATTTACTTGTGAGCTTAAGTATGATGGTGCCTCTATAAGCATCACCTATGAAAACGGACAGTTGGTGCGTGCGCTTACGCGTGGCGATGGTTTTCAAGGAGATGATGTTACTAATAATATAAAAACAATTAAATCTATCCCATTACAATTGAAAGGTGATTATCCTCCCAAATTTGATATTCGTGGAGAGATTGTTTTACCTTTTGAAGGTTTTGCGAAAATGAATGCAGAACGTATAGAAAATGGGGAAGACCCGTATATGAATCCTAGGAATACTGCATCGGGAAGCTTAAAGCTTCAAGATAGCGCTTTGGTGGCACAACGACCATTAGAATGCTTGTTGTATGGTATTGTAGGAGAGAAAACAGGAATTGAATCGCAGTTTCAAATGCTAGAAAAAGCGAGGGTTTGGGGTTTTAAAGTGCCAACGGTAGCCCAACTTTGCAAGTCAACCGATGAAGTGATGGCTTTCGTAGAATATTGGGATATTCATAGACATGAACTGCCATACGAAACAGATGGTGTGGTTATTAAAGTGAATAGCTTGCAGTACCAAGAAGAATTGGGGTACACGTCTAAATCGCCACGTTGGGCAATGGCATATAAATTTAAAGCAGAGCAGGTTGCTACGCTTTTAAATGAGATTACGTATCAAGTAGGGAGAACAGGAGCTATTACTCCCGTCGCTAATTTAGTACCTGTACTATTAGCAGGAACTACGGTAAAAAGAGCTTCCCTGCACAATGCAGATCAAATAGCGAAATTTGATATTCGCGAAGGAGATACGGTTTTTGTTGAAAAAGGAGGAGAAATTATTCCAAAAATTGTGGGAGTAGATTTTGCACAACGTCCAAGTAATTCTGTACCCACAAAATATATAGATCATTGTCCTGAGTGTAATGCGGAGTTAGAGCGTGCGGAAGGAGATGCTAAACATTTTTGTCCTAATTTCTATGGGTGTCCTCCACAAATTACAGGAAGAATTCAGCATTATATTTCACGTAAAGCCATGGATATTGAAGGTTTAGGTGGTGAAACAGTAGCGCTTTTGTATAAAGAGCAATTGATTAAAAATTACGCTGATTTATATACCTTAACTAAAGAGCAAGTAATGCCTTTAGAGCGTATGGCTGGAAAATCTGCTGAAAATTTGGTGAATGGAGTAAAAGCGTCAGTTTCTATACCTTTTGAACGAGTGCTTTTTGCTTTAGGAATCCGGTTCGTTGGAGAGACCGTAGCTAAAAAATTGGCTAAAGCCTATAAGAATATAGATGCTTTGAAAGTTGCCTCAGTAGAAGAATTGGTAAAGGTTGATGAGATCGGAGAGCGTATAGCCAATAGCGTGGTTGAATTTTTTCAAAATGAAACCAATCAAGAAACTATTGAGCGTTTAAAAAGTTATGGTGTTCAGTTTGAGTTATCCGCAGATAAATTAGAAAACCAGACCGAAGAATTAAAAGGGCAAATCTTTGTTGTATCAGGTGTGTTTGAGAAAGTGAGTCGTGATGAGCTCAAAAAATTAATTGAAGATAATGGCGGGAAAGTAGGCTCATCAGTATCTTCCAAAACTACATTTTTAGTAGCTGGAGATAAAATGGGGCCTAGTAAACGAACAAAAGCAGAAAGTTTGGGAGTTGCTATTATTAGTGAAGATGAGTTTTTAGCATTGCTAGCATCATGAAACTAAGATAAACTTAAAAGAAAACAGTATAAATCCAAAAAGCTGAACAATGATATCATTGTTCAGCTTTAACTAATTAATTTTAATCCTTTAATAAGCTGTAGGGGCTATTTAGGAATACACATCATTTTCAATATATTTTTTATATTGGCTTTCTTCCTGTGGTTATATTGTAAAGGATTACTACAACTGCGATTACCATCAGAATAGGTGCTAAATAATTTGGTCCAATTCCGGGTACGACTCCTAACATTTCTAAAGGCCTTGAAACAATACAAATAACGACTACTAACCAAAGAAGACTTCTCATAAGGTGTTGTTTTTAAGTTATGGTGCAAGGCATCTTTCTTATTTCTAACAGCGTAACTGGATAAACTAAATGAGTAACGCTATTCATTTCGTTTTTAATTGATGTGTTGCTACTCGTCAATTGTAAGAACATTTGTTATTAATTCACCTTTTATATTAAAAAGGCATAATTCTTATTTAATTTCGCAATTCATCAAACGTTTTCGTAATGAATCAAACAATAACTTTCGGAGAAGTATTAATGCGTTTATCGCCAGAAGGAAATAAGAAGTTTATACAATCAAATACTTTAGAATTTTATTTTGGAGGTACAGAGATTAATGTGGGTATTTCCATCTCAAATTTTGGGGGAAAAGTAAAACATATCAGTTGTATTTCTAATGATTTTATCGGAGATACAGCCATTTCTTATTTGAATAAGTTTGATGTAAATACATCTTCTATTGTTCGTTCTAATAGGCCATTGGGAGTTTACTTTTTAGAAGTAGGGGCGGTAATGCGGCCTAGTTCAATATCGTACAATAGATCGCATTCTTCTTTTTCCGAGATACAGCCTTCTATGGTAGATTGGGAATCTTCCTTAAAAAAAGCATCTTGGTTTCATTGGACAGGAATTACGCCAGCATTATGTCAAGGTGGATATGAAACCCTGCGTGATGGTTTAATTTTAGCAAGAAAAAAAGGAATTACTATTACGGCAGATCCAACCTATAGAAGTGGACTCTGGAAATATGGTAGGGATGCTAAAGAAGTGCTTTCGGAGTTGTTAGAGTACTCCACCATTTTTATTGGTGGTATAAATGAAATTAATGAAGTATTAGAAACAACATATAGTTATTCTAATGATGATTTTATTGCTGCGAGTAAACAATTAATGGAGCGTTTTCCTTCTATCGAAAAAGTGTTTGATAAAATAAGAACTTCTTTGAATTCTTCTTGGCATAAAATAAGAGCTAGAATGTGGAATGGTAAGGAGTTTAGGGAAACAGAAGACTTAGATATTACTCATATTGTAGATAGAATTGGTACTGGAGATGCTTTTGCTGCTGGATTAATTTATGGACTGCAAGAGTTTGACGATTATAAAGCAATGCAATTTGCTAGTGCAGCTTGTGCTTTAAAACATACCTATGAAGGTGATGTTAATTTTGCAACAGTTAAAGAAGTAATGGGTATTCTTGAAGGGAATACTACAGGAAGATTTAATAGATAAGTGTATTCTTGAGGGATAATTTTTAGTCATTGTATTATTATACCATCTTGTTTTATCGCATTTTTGCAAAACACCTAACCAAACAGATTTATGGATTATTTTGTGATCATTGCCATTCTGGTATTTCTTTCGGCCTTATTTGGCTATATAAATGTTCGTTTTTTTAAGCTACCCAATACCATTGGGTTAATGTTGATTACCATTGTTTTTACATTGGGAGTATTTGCCTTGAGTTATTTTGATGATACATTGCTAAATGCTGAAAAGTACATCATAACTCAAATTGATTTTAAATCTATTTTATTGGATGTTATGTTGAGTTTTTTGCTCTTTGCAGGGGCTTTACATACTAATTTTGAACAGTTAAAAGTTCAACGAGGGCCAATATTGCTATTTTCTACATTGGGAGTCCTCGTCTCTACATTTTTGGTAGGAACGGCGGTGTTCTATCTGTTGCAAATTTTTGGTTTAGAGGTGAAGTATATTCACTGTTTGTTATTTGGGGCTTTAATATCTCCTACAGATCCTATAGCTGTACTCGGAATTTTAAAAAAAGCGGGAGTTCCAAAAAAATTAGAAACAAAAATTGTTGGAGAATCGCTATTTAATGATGGGGTAGGGGTTGTTGTGTTTTTGACAATATATCAATTTGCGAGTCCGTCTACCGAAACAATAACAGCTTTAGATGTTGTAGAATTATTTGGAGTAGAAGTAATAGGAGGAATTATTTTAGGTTTGTTACTGGGTTGGGTTACCTATAGATTGATGAAATCTATAGATGATTATGATATTGAAGTTATTATTACTTTAGCTACAGTAATGGTAGGTACTGTTATAGCGCAAAAATTACATTTATCGGCACCGTTAGCAATGGTTACAGCTGGTTTAGTAGTGGGTAATGATACGTTGCGTGACAGTTCAATGTCTGAAACCACAGAAACATATGTAGATAAATTTTGGGAATTGATTGATATTCTTTTGAATACGTTGTTATTTGTGTTAATAGGAATGGAAATGTTGGTCCTTACATTCAATATAAATTATATCATAGCCGGCTTGTTTGCAATACCAATTATATTGTTATGTCGTTATATTTCCTTAGTATTACCTATCCGGATCTTTGAAAAGAAACTAGATTTTGTTCCGAATACAAATGTTATTATGACTTGGGGAGGTTTACGCGGTGGCATCTCTATTGCTTTAGCACTAGGGCTTTCTGAAGATATGAATAGAGATTTATTTTTAGTAATTACATATGTTGTTGTTGTATTCTCCATTGTTGTTCAGGGATTAACGGTAGGTAAACTAGTAAAAAAATTAGCAAAATGATACCAAATAATTACACAGATTTTCAATATGCTTTAGAAGAAAGTAAACCAGATCACAGTTGGCCAGAAGGGTTACAGGCATTGTGGTATGTTGCAAAAGATGATTGGCAGAAATCTCATGCAATTGCTCAAGATTTACATACACCATTAGGAAATTGGATTCATGCCTATTTGCATAGAAAAGAAGGAGATGAATTTAATGCAGGATTCTGGTACAGACAAGCAGGGAAAACGTATCCGATAATTAGTTTAGAAGATGAGTTACAAGAAATAGTAGAAAGTACACTATAAAAAAAAGTCCCATTCAAATTAATGAATGGGACTTTGTAAATTCTAGAAAGTATATATTATAGTACTTTTACGTTTACCGCATTTAAACCTTTTTTACCTTCTTCTAGATCAAACTCAACAACATCGCCTTCACGAATTTCGTCAATTAATCCAGAGATGTGTACAAAGTGATCTCTGTCTACACCATCTTCAGTGATAAAACCAAAACCTTTAGTGTCATTGAAGAATTTTACTGTTCCTTTACTCATGTTTAAAAATTAATTATTAATACTTATAGTAAGGCAAAGATGATGCCAAATATTTAAAAAACTACCATTTATAGCGATTTTTTTGTGGGAAAATAAGATTTTTTATAGCTATAACTAATTTACGAAGTATAATAAGTTATATTGTTTTTTTAAAACAAAGACTATTTTCAGCTTCATTATAAGGACCGTAATTAGATATTTGTTTGTAAAAGTTTTTATGGTATAGTGCTATCGCTTCTAGCTGTCTGGTTCCTGTTTCTAAAATGCAAGTTGTGTATTTTAAATCTCTAGACCATTGTTCTAGTTCCTTTAAAATTTTAGAAGCCACTCCTTTTCCTCTAAAGTTGGGGGTTACATACATTCTCTTTATTTCTAGTGTAGAATCATTATAATGTTTTATCGCTCCACAACCAATAGGGATTTCATTATGATAAGCAATTATGACGGTGTTTAAACTTTCTATTCCGTTAAATTGATGGTAAAAATCATGTTCATCGCCATCTGTAGTTTTTAGATAAGCATCTAATTCTTTGGTTAAAGCAATGAAATCTTTATTCGTTGCGTCCGTTCTAGAAAAAATCATGGAATAGATTATTAAACGGCAATACTGATACCGTCAGCAGCCATATTTTTTTCGCGATCTAAATAGAAATCAATTCTACCTAAATTAATTCCAAAGCAGCCTACTTGGTTTACTAGTATATCATTTTGTAAACTATTTTTTACCACCGTTGGTTTTTCTAAAAATGTATGGGTGTGTCCGCCAATAATAAGATTTGTATATTTTGTAATTGCAGCTAATTTGAGGTCATCTGGTTTATCTGTATCGTATTGATACCCTAAGTGTGATAAACAAATAATAATATCACAACCTTCTTCTTCTTTAAGAATTCTTTCTGTGTCTAGAGCTATTTCAAACGGATTTAAATAACTAGTTTCTTTAAAAAGTTTTTTTGTGACTAACCCTGCTAATTCTATACCTAAACCATAAACACCTATTTTGATGCCATCAATAGTATAGATGTCATAAGGTTTTGTAGCGCCTTGCATGATGGTATTCGTAAAATCATAATTAGCACTAAGTAATTTAAAATTTGCATGTGGCAATTGTGCAAATAACCCTTCTAAACCATTATCAAAATCATGATTTCCTATGGTAGCAGCATCATACTTAAGCATGCTCATTAGTTTAAACTCTAGCTCGCCACCATAAAAATTAAAATAAGGTGTGCCTTGAAAAATATCGCCTGCATCAAAAAGCAATGTATTTGGGTTTTCCTTCCGGATGTTATGGACTAAAGTTGCTCTTCGTGCTAAACCACCAAGACCAGGAAATTCTGAATGACTACTAGGGAAAGCATCAATATGACTATGCACATCATTCGTATGTAAGATTGTGATCTTCTTTTTTATATCTGAAGTACAGGAATTTAAAGACAAACCGCCAAGTCCTATAAATGCAGAGGTTGCTGAAGTGTTGGTAATAAATTTTCTTCTATCCATATTTAGTAGTCTAATTTTATAAATCTGTCATCGATGATTGGCGCTATAGTATCTTTTTTGGAGAAATAATCAATCATTAAATTTCTTATTCTGTAATCTGTTTCTGTGAACGTTACGTTCTTTTTGAAGAAATCCATACGATCTCCACCATTTACCAAATAATCAGAGGTTGCAACGTAATAGGTTTTACTTTCATCAAAAGGTAGGCCTTGAATTTTGATAACATTGATGCTGTCATCTTTATTTAATATAATTTGTAAGCCTGCAATAGGGTGTGGTTTTTTAGAATTGATTAGATAGTTAACCATTTCAAGAACCGCATCACCTTTTAAGCCTACAACAACAATCGTATTTTCAAAAGGCATAATTTCATACGCTGTTCTAGCAGAAACATTCCCTGCTGAAATAATACTTCTAATTCCACCATGATTTAATAAAACAAAATCTAAAGTGCTTCCTGTTCTAGTTTTGAAAATTGGTCCTGCTAGCTCTAAAACAGCATCTGCCATTAAATTTCCAGCGGTAGTATTTAAAGCACCATCATTTTTAGCAATTGTTTTCGGAGCATATGCTAAGGTGCTGTCTAAAACTTCATTAATACGATCTCTATATGGAGCTACAAACTGTTCAATACTATCTGTAATTTTAATAGTATCTGAGATTTGTATTTGTTTGCCTGAAATTTGAGTTAACACTGGTTTTTCTTGTTTACAGGAAAAAAAACAAGTAATTGTTGTGATTATAACAATTTGTTTAATTTTTAAAATCATTTTAGTATGTATCTTCGTGTTATAATTGCTGTGAATATTATTTACATTTGTACAAATGTAAAAATACATGTTTTTAAAAGCTTTAAAACAAAAATTAAAACAAAAATCTGCTAGAAAGTACATGAAGCAGCTGTTGTCAATTCCTTTGGAGTGCACTAAAAAAGGACACGGGATAGCTTCTGTAGGATGTATAGTAGATTTAGATAAGTTTGAGGATGTAAATTTGTTTTATCAGTTGGTAGATGAATTTAAACTAAGACCTAATTCGGTTAAAATTATTGGGTATAAAAGTTTTTACGATAAAAATTCGCCGTATTCAACGCCTATTTTTTCTGATAAAGATTTAGGATGGAAAGGGACGATTGAAAATGGTTATGCATTAGAATTTTTTAGTAGAGAATATGATCTTTTGCTTAATTATTATTCAGAGGAACAGCTTTTATTGCAGTTAATGTCATTAAAAACTAAGGCAAGAATACGTGTAGGTTTTGGTACTGTTGATCATAAATTAAATGATCTCATATTACAAACACCTATTTCAGATTTTAGATTGTTTAAAAACGAATTAAAAAAATACCTTAAAATATTTAAGGAAATAGAATAGTATGAAGAATTTGTTTGGCACAGGAGTAGCGTTAATTACTCCCTTTAATGAAGATTTTTCTATCGATGTAACAGGCTTACAACGTGTGGTAGAATTTTGTATAAACGGAGGTGTTGATTATTTGGTGGTTTTAGGAACAACTGCAGAAACGGCTACACTAACTGCGGAGGAAAAACAATTAGTAATCCAGACGGTTGTTAAAACTAATGCGGGTAGATTGCCATTAGTTTTAGGTGTTGGGGGTAATAACACTTATGCTGTTGTAGAAGAATTAAAAACTGCAGATTTGTCAGATTTTGAGGCTATTCTTTCGGTTTCGCCATATTATAATAGGCCAACGCAAGAGGGTATTTATCAGCATTTTAAAGCAATTGCTAAAGCCTCTCCAAAGCCAATCATAGTGTATAATGTTCCAGGAAGAACAGGTAGTAATATGACCGCAGCAACAACACTTCGTTTAGCGCATGATTTTGATACCATTGTAGCGATAAAGGAAGCATGTGGAGATATGTCTCAAATTAATGAAATTATTCTAGGAAAGCCTGAAGGTTTTTTAGTAATTTCTGGAGACGATAGTACAGCATTACCTACCGTGTTAGCCGGTGGGGCAGGGGTAATTTCTGTCATAGGGCAAGGTTTACCAACGGAATTTTCTAAAATGATTAGACTAGGGTTAGAAGGTAAGGTTGGTGATGCTTATGAATTACATCATCAAATGGAACTAGGAATGAGTCTTATCTTTGAAGAAGGTAACCCAGCAGGGATTAAATCTATTTTTGAAACTTTGCAGATTTGTAGTGCAGTAGTTCGTTTGCCTTTAGTAGAAGCAACAAAAGAATTAAAGCAAAAAATTAGTAAATTTTTAAGTACTTTGACCAAAGTATCTGCTTAATAATACCGCGATACTTCTAATTTTAAGTTAAAAGTTAGCCAAAACATTTGTAAAAGGAGGACTCCACGTTATTTTAGCAATAGAAAATGTTTTTTAAATCCATTAAGAATAACTAATTTTGCAGAATGTTTAGAAAAATGCGACCTTTTTTAAGTCTCTTAGTTTTAACGCTTATCCTTAGTTCTTGTAGTGAGTACCAAAAAGTACTAAAGAAAGATGATGTTAAAGCAAAGTATGACATGGCTGAAAAGTTTTATGAAGCCAAAGATTACAAGCGTGCTAACAGGTTGTTAGAACAAATTACACCTAAGTATATAGGTAAGCCTCAAGGAGAACGTGTAATGTTTTTCTTAGCAGATTCTTATTATCAGATTAAAGATTATAATACAGCAGGATATCAATTTGAGCGATTTTTAAAATCGTATCCTAAGAGTGATAAAGCTCAGGAGTCAGGTTTCTTAGTAGCAAAGAGTTATTATATGCTATCGCCAGATTATTCTTTAGATCAAACAGATACGGATAAGGCACTACAAAAGCTTCAAACATTTATCAATACTTTTCCTGAATCAGAATTTATGCCAGAGGCAAACCAAATGGCTAAAGATCTTACTCAGAAAAAAGAGCTTAAGGCTATTGAGATTGGTAAACAGTTTACAAAGCTAGGAGAATACTATACTTTAGATTTCTCAATTTCTGCAGCAGCAGCCATGGATAACTTTATTTTAGATTTTCCTGGATCAATTTACAAGGAAGATGCACTATTTTATAAGATGAAAGCGTTATCTAATTTAGCATTGAATAGTACAGAACAAAAAAAGAAAGAACGTTTACAAGAAGCTAAAACGGCTTACAACACATTAAAAAAGAATTTTCCTGAAACGCAATTTGAAAAAGATGCGAATAACATGATGGAGAAGGTTGAAAAAGAATTACAAAATTATTCCAAATAAAAAACAGGTTTTATTATGAACATGAACGATTTAAAAAATTCAAAAGCTCCTGTTTCTACAGTGACTATCAATAAGAATGAATTTGATGCTCCTACAGGAAACATATACGAAGCAATCTCAATAGCTTCTAAAAGAGCTGTTCAGATTAACTCTGAAATAAAAAAAGAGTTATTAGAAAAATTAGAAGAATTTGCAACTTACAGCGATAGCTTAGAAGAAGTTTTTGAAAACAAAGAGCAAATAGAAGTTTCTAAATTCTACGAGAAATTACCTAAGCCACATGCTTTAGCAGTTACAGAGTGGTTAGATGATAAAATTTATTACAGAAATACAGAGAAAGACTTAAAGTAAAATGTTAGGCGGAAAAAACATCCTTTTAGGGATTACCGGAGGTATAGCCGCTTATAAAACTACTTTTTTAGTCCGTTTACTTATAAAAGCTGGTGCTAATGTCAATGTTATTTTGACAGATAGTGCCAGCTCTTTTGTTTCTCCCCTTACGCTTTCTACGTTATCTAAAAATCCAGTATTATCTTCTTTTGTTAATCAAATAGATGGTAGCTTGTCATGGAATAATCATGTAGAATTAGGGTTGTGGGCAGATTATATGATTATTGCGCCAGCCACAGCAAATACACTTTCTAAGATGGCTAATGGCACTTGCGATAATTTGCTTTTAGCAGCTTATTTGTCTGCAAAATGTCCTGTTTTTTTCGCTCCTGCGATGGATTTAGATATGTATGTGCATCCCTCTTCCAAAGCATCTTTTAAGAAATTAACCTCCTATGGTAATATCATGATTCCGGCTACTTCTGGAGAATTAGCAAGTGGTTTGCATGGAGAAGGTAGGATGGCGGAACCTGATGCAATTGTAGATTTTATAAAGAATTATATCATCAAGGGCTTGCCACTACAAGGAAAGAAAGTCTTGATTACGGCAGGGCCAACTTATGAGGCAATAGATCCTGTTCGTTTCATAGGAAATCACTCTTCGGGACTTATGGGTTTTGAAATTGCAAAAGCTGCCGCAAATTTAGGAGCAGAGGTTATTCTAGTTTCTGGCCCTTCCCATTTAAATGTAAGTCATGATTTAATTCAGTTAACTCGTGTTGTATCTGCAGAAGAAATGTATACCGAGGTCTTTAAGCATTTTGCAACTGCAGATATTGCTATTGCAGCAGCAGCAGTGGCAGATTACAGGCCTAAAACAGTAGCCGAACAAAAGATTAAAAAGAAAGCAGAAGATATAACCATAACCCTAGTAAAAAATAAAGATATTTTGTTTTCAATGGGGCAAGAAAAGAAACATCAGTTTTTAGTAGGCTTTGCATTGGAAACGGAAAATGAAATTGAAAATGCCAAAGGAAAATTAGAGCGTAAGAATTTAGATGCGATTGTACTTAACTCTTTAAATGATTCTGGTGCTGGTTTCGGAAAGAAAACAAATAAAATATCTTTTATAGATAAGAATTCTACGATTAAAGCGTTTGAACTAAAAACCAAGGCAGACGTTGCTAAGGATATTATGAATGAAATAATGAATAGGTTGCATGCGTAATTTTCTTTTTGTATTAATAGTTTTACTTCTTCCAATGTATGGTGGGGCTCAGGAATTGAATGCTGTAGTGACCGTGAATTCTGATCAGGTAGGGCAAACAAATCAGCAAGTATTTAAAACTCTAGAGCGTTCTCTTAACGATTTTGTGAATAAAACAAAATGGACGAATAGGACTTATAAAGAAATAGAACGCTTAAATGCGCGTATGTTTATTACTGTAACCGAATACCAGAATAATAAATTCAGTGCAAGTATTCAGTTGCAATCTTCAAGACCTGTTTTTAATACCTCTTACGATAGCCCTACGTTTAATTATAAGGACAATCAATTAAATTTTGAATACACAGAATTTCAGCCCTTAGTATTTAATGAAAATGTTTATAACTCTAATTTAGTTAGTGTCGTAGCTTACTATGTGTATATTATGTTAGGGATAGATGCAGATACTTTTGAATTAGAAGGCGGAACAGATTTTTACAGAAAAGCACAGAATATCGTAACACAAGCACAAGGAAGTAGTGCAGCTGGGTGGAGTCAAGATGCTAGTGAACGTACTCGTTTTGAATTAGCAGATAATTTGTTGTCTAATACTTTTAAAGAGTATAGAGTGGCTATGTATAACTACCATAGAAAAGGTTTAGATATTTTAGCAGATAATAATAGTACAGGAAAGCAAGTTATTTCGGGAACTATGCGTTTATTAGAAACATTAGTAAAGCGCAGGCCAAATGCATTTCTAATCCAGACTTTTTTTGATGCTAAATCAGAAGAAATTAAAAATGTTTTTTCAGATGGTCCTAAAGTAGATATTGTTCAGCTAAAAGAGACCCTCGCTAGAATTGCTCCATTATATTCAAGTACTTGGAATTCAATAACCTACTAAGGAGCGAATAGTAAAAGTAGTAGAGATACAATAAAATTGTATCGTAATTGCTTAATAGTTTCAAACTCAAAGAATATAAATTATCTTTACAGCACTAAATTTTTTTAGAATTGCTGAACTCACTATCAATACAGAATTACGCCTTAATAGATACGCTAAATGTGACTTTTAATAATGGGTTTACCATTATTACAGGGGAGACAGGTGCTGGTAAGTCTATTCTATTAGGAGGTTTAGGACTTGTTTTAGGAAAAAGAGCTGATTTAAGCTCGCTTCGTGATGAAACAAAGAAGTGTATCATAGAAGCCGCTTTTGATGTTGAAAAGTATCATTTGAAAGATTTTTTTATAGATAAAGATCTTGATTTTGAAGAAAAAACAATTATCAGAAGAGAAATTTTGCCAAGTGGTAAATCTAGAGCATTTGTTAATGATTCTCCTGTTACTTTAGATGTTTTATCAAGTCTAGGAGATAGGCTTATAGATATTCACTCTCAGCATCAAACTTTACAATTAGCAGACAATGACTTTCAATTAAAGGTGATTGATGCACTTGCAGGGAATGGTACTTTTTTAATTGAATTTAATAAAGGTTTATTATCATATCAAAAAACACAACGAGAATTAAAGAAGCTAATTGTATTTCAAGAAAATGCAACCAAAGAATATGATTATAACAGTCACCTCTTAAAAGAATTAGAAGTTGCGCCTTTAAAAGCAGGAATTCTAGAAGAGTTAGAAGAGCAATATGAGCAATTAAATAATGTTGAAATTATTGAAGAGCATTTGTCTAAAGGGCATTCATTACTGAATGATGAACAAATAGGAATCGTAACTTTATTGACAGAATTAAAATTAGCCTCAAGTAAATTAGCTGCTTTTGGACAGCAATTTATAGGTTTGAACGAACGTATAAATTCTGTTTTTATAGAAGTAGATGATATTTCATCAGAATTACAAACACTTCAAGAAAATTCTGAAGCCAACCCAGAAGTATTAGAACAAGTAAATACAAAACTTCAATTGCTATACAACTTGTTTAAAAAACATAGTGTAGGAACCATAGAAGAACTGATTGATATTAAAGAAAAATTAGCTGAAAGTGTAAGTGCTGCAGATAGTGTAGAATCAGATATTAAATCAAAGGAGAAAGAACTTCAAACGAAAGAGAGTACTTTAGATGATCTTGCTTTAAAGATTAGGAAAAAAAGAAATAAAGTAATTCCAGAATTGCAAAAGCAGCTTTTAGAAAGCCTGGCGCAATTAGGAATGCCTAGTGCTACATTTAAAATTGAAATTAATCCTTCTCCAATATTTAATGCATCGGGGAAAGATGAGCTGCTATTTTTATTTGCAGCAAATAAAGGGTCTAACTATGGCGATCTTAAAAAAGTGGCATCTGGAGGAGAACTATCTAGAATAATGCTAACGATTAAATCTATTTTAGCGAAATACGAACAATTACCTACTATGATGTTCGATGAAATAGATACCGGAGTTTCAGGTGAAATTTCTGGAAAAATGGGAGATATCATGAAAGCCATGAGTGCTAATATGCAAGTGTTTTCTATTACCCATTTACCACAAGTAGCTTCTAAAGGAATACATCACTTTAAGGTGTATAAAGAGGAAGAAGGTATGGTTACGCACACTAGAATGAAAAAATTATCTACCGAAGAGCGTGTTAGAGAATTGGCAGAAATGTTAGGCGGCAAAGATATTTCAGCATCTGCATTAGCTCATGCCAAACAATTATTGGGATAGTTTGCATTGTAGGGATTAAAATAAAACAATTTTCAAATAAACGAACCATTCAAATTTTAATATATTTGAATTTAATTAGAGGAATACTAAAACAAATAAAATGTCATACAACCTATTAAAAGGAAAAAGAGGGATAATCTTCGGAGCTCTTGATGAAAATTCAATTGCATGGAAAACAGCAGAACGTGTTCATGAAGAAGGTGGAACTTTTGTATTAACCAATGCACCAATTGCGATGAGAATGGGGCAAATAGACGTACTAGCAAAAAAAACAGGTTCAGAAATTGTTCCAGCAGATGCTACTAGTGAAGAAGACTTGGCTAATTTAGTAGCAAAAGCTACTGAAATTTTAGGAGGTAAATTAGATTTTGTTTTACACTCTATAGGAATGTCTGTAAATGTTCGTAAAGGCAGAAAGTATACGGATGAAAAATATGATTTCACCGCTAAAGGTTGGGATGTTTCTGCGTTATCTTTTCATAAAGTAATGCAAACACTTTACAAAGCAGATGCAATGAATGAATGGGGGAGTATAGTAGCCTTAACATATATGGCTGCACAACGTACTTTTCCTGATTATAATGATATGGCAGACAATAAAGCATATTTAGAGTCTGTTGCACGTAGTTTTGGGTACTTTTATGGCAAAGAAAAGAAAGTTCGTGTAAATACAATCTCTCAATCTCCAACACCAACTACAGCGGGTCAAGGTGTAAAAGGTTTTGATGGCTTTATTAGTTATGCAGAAAAAATGTCTCCTTTAGGGAATGCAACTGCTCAAGATTGTGCAGATTATACGATAACTCTATTTTCAGATTTAACGAAAAAAGTTACCATGCAGAATTTATTTCATGATGGAGGCTTCTCTAATACAGGGGTTAGTCAAGAAGTTATTGAATATTTCAGCAAATAAAATTTAGAATTTCAATCCAAAGCCATTCGTTTATTCGAGTGGCTTTTATGTTTATAGCTACTTCAAAATGAAATTAGATTTCTCCTTTATAGTTCCTGTGTACAATAGGCCTAATGAGATTAAAGAACTGTTAGAGAGTTTGGTAATGCAAACCTATAAAGAACCCTATGAGGTTGTTATAGTAGAGGACGGCTCCACACTTAGTTCAGAAGCTGTAATTGCCACGTTTGAAGATAAATTAGCTATTACTTATCTTAAGAAAGCTAATAGTGGTCCTGGAGATTCTAGGAATTACGGAATGCGTAAGGCACGTGGTAATTATTTTATTGTTTTAGATTCTGATTGTATTTTGCCTCCACAGTATTTAGAGGCGGCAAAAAAAGCACTTGAAAAAGATTATGTAGATTGTTTTGGAGGTCCTGATGCTGCTCATAAGAGCTTTTCGTTGGTACAGAAGGCTATAAACTATGCAATGACTAGTTTTCTAACTACAGGTGGTATCCGAGGAGGTAAGACAGCAGTAGATAAGTTTCAGCCAAGAAGCTTTAACATGGGGATTTCTAAAAAAGCTTTTGAAGCTACAGGGGGGTATGGCAACATACACCCAGGTGAAGACCCCGATTTAACGATTAGGATTTGGAATAATGGTTTCGAAACTAAATTAATACCAGAAGCTTATGTTTTTCATAAAAGGAGAATAGACTGGAATAAATTTTACATTCAAGTGAATAAATTTGGTATGGTAAGGCCGATATTGAATCAATGGCACCCAGATACTAAAAAAATTACGTATTGGTTTCCAACCATATTTTGTTTGGGTTTTTTATTGTCAATAATTTTTGCTTTTCTGGGGTTTAATTTTCCCATTTATTTTTATATTTTTTACTTTGTTTTGTTATTTTTAGATTCCCTATTAAAAAATAAAAACGCAGCAATTGCTTTACTTTCACTAGCAGCTGTTTGTATCCAATTTGTAGGTTATGGATATGGTTTTTTAAAATCAACAATCTTACTTAACTTTAGTTCAAAGAATGCGGAAGAACTATTTCCTAAGCTCTTCTTTAAAAACTAATGCGAATAATGATAAAGATTAAGAATAGTCTTCAGAAACGAAAAGTTAAAATCTTCTTGATTTTTCTATTCTTTTCAAGTATGTCATGGTTTATTAATAAACTAGCAGATGACTATACAGGGCGAGCGGCTTTTGATGTGGTATATACAAATGTGCCAGACAGTCTATTGTTTGTAGGAGCCTCAAAGGATCATATAGAAGTTAAACTTAAAGCAAGTGGATTTACTTTTTTAGGTTTTGGTTTTAAAAACAAAACGGTGACTATAGATGTGTCCAAGGCAGAAAAAAAGGATGATGTTTATCGTATTCCAAGAAGTGTTTATCAATTACAGATAGAAAAACAATTGCCACAATCAATGGAGTTCTTAGGGGTCGATGAGGGTGATGCTATTGTATTGGAAATTTATACGTTGAAAACAAAGAAAGTTCCTGTAATTGAAAGGTTGAAAATTAATTTTTCTCAAAATTTCATGTTAGATGGAGCGGTACTCTTAAGTCCAGATAGTATTTTAGTTAAAGGACCTGAAAAAGTTTTGAATGAAATAGAAAGTATTCAAACCGAAGTAAAAACAATAAGTAATGTTACTGAAGATTTTAGTGAAGAATTGTTGTTACAAACACCAGAAAATACAGACAACATCACATACCTTACGACTAAGGTCTTTGTAAAAGGAAAAGTAGTTAGATTTTCAGAGAAGATTATAGAAGTACCCATTAAGGTACTCAATTTGCCAGAAGATTTTGAAATTAAACTATTTCCAGATACGGTGAAAATAGTTTGTATGGCAAAAATAGATGACTTAAAAGAGCTTCAAGTGTCAGACTTTAATGTGGTAGCAGACTATAATGCAATTCAGGATGAGTCACAACATACTATTCTATTAAAGCTAGAATTAGCCCCTGATTTTTTAAGTAATATACGTCTCATGTCTAATGAGGTAAGATATATTTTAAAGCGAAAATGATGATTGTTGGTTTAACAGGAGGTATAGGAAGTGGGAAAACTACGGTAGCAAAAATGTTTCATGCATTAGGTGTGCCTGTTTACAATTCAGACATAGAGGCTAAAAAACTGATGAGTGCCTCAAAAGATCTTAAGGCTAAAATAATAGCGCTACTTGGTGAAGACTCCTACTCCGATAATGTGTTAAATAGATCATATATTGCAAATAAGGTGTTTACCGATCCAGCGTTATTAGCTAAATTAAATGCAATTGTTCATCCGGAAGTAAAAAATCATTTTACTTCTTGGGTCAAAAATCAAAAATCGTCCTATGTTATTCAAGAAACGGCAATCATATTTGAAAACTCTTCTGAACATAGATTTGATAAAATAATTTTAGTCACTGCACCAGAGAATCTAAGAATAGAAAGAGTAATTTCTCGCGATACTATTTCTATAGAAAAAGTGAAAGAACGTATTGATAATCAATGGTCAGATAAAAAGAAAGCTAAGTTGTCAGATTATGTTATCCATAATTTAGATTTAGAGAAAACTTCTTTTTTAGTCGCGGAAATTCATAAACAACTTCTTAAATTATCTTCTTTTACGTACTAATTTTAACATTTGTGTTAAGGTTAGGTTAAACGCATTAACTTCTATCTGTTAAATTTTTAATTTTACCGCAATGAATAGACGCTTATTTATTCTTCTTGTCATTTTAATGAGTGTTTCTCTAATAGGAATAATTTTTGTTCAAGGCTATTGGATCAAACAATCTGTAGAGGATAAGGAGGAACAGTTTACGAGTATGGTCACGGAGATTTTGAATAAAGTCACTGAGAAAATTGAAAAAAGAGAACTTGCGGATTACACAAGTGAACTTTTGAAAAATAGAGATAGTGCAGGTGGGCAGGCAAAAGCGCCAGATTTGCTAAAGAATATCTTTTTCATGGAAAGAGATATGAACTCTAATGAGATAACCTACTATTCACACGGTATATTAGAAGAAAGCTATAGTGTGCCATCAACGTTCTTTGACAATGATAATATTGGTTTTGGTTTAGATTCTACCATTCTAAAAAATTATACAAGCATCCGGAATAAAACTATTTTCAAAGAGGACTTTGGTTTAGACGGTAAGCCAAATATGTTAACACCTATTCAAAAATTAGAAAAAATTGGTGGGTTGTCTTCTATTGAAAAAGCTACTTGGGAAGATGTTTTCAAGGAGAAAGCAAAGACAAGACCTATTCATATTCGTGTAACACGACAGGAGATTGAGCTTTTGTTGGATATGGAACTTAAAAATAGAAATATAAATACGGAATATGAGTATGGTATTTATAGCAGAAGTTTACCAACCAAGGTAAAGTCTAGGAAATTTAAGTTTGCAAAGAGCAGTACGCTTTATAAGTATCCTATTTTTAAGGATTCTGATGGAGAGAGTAATTTTGCCTTACTGGTAACGTTTCCTGCAAAAAAGAAATATTTAATCCGGACTATTTTGCCAATGGCAATATTGTCTTTATTGTTCACTTTGGTAATTGTAGTAGCTTACACGAGTGCTATTTATCAGTTAATTAGACAAAAGCAGATATCAGAAATAAAGTCGGACTTTATTAATAATATGACGCATGAGTTTAAGACACCTATTGCCACAATAAATTTAGCAGTAGAAGCCATCAGGAATCCTAAGATTATAGATGATAAAGAAAAGGTAGAACGGTATTTAACAATGATTAAAGATGAGAATAAAAGAATGCATGCTCAGGTCGAAAATGTACTCCGGATTTCTAAGCTAGAAAAGAATCAGTTAGATATAAGTAAGGATAGGGTAGACGTACACGACATAATACATGATGCAATGGCACATGTTGAGTTAATTGTAGATGATAGAGGTGGCTATATTAATTTACATCTAGAGGCAGAAGGTAGCGAGGTCTTAGCAAGCGACTTCCACTTTACTAATGTTATTGTTAACATATTAGATAATGCAATTAAGTATTCGCCAGAAGCGCCTAAAATAGATGTATATACAGAAGTTGCGAATAATAATATTATTATAAAAATAAAAGATCAAGGTGCAGGAATGAGTAAAGCCGTTTTGAAAAAAGTTTTCGAAAAGTTTTACAGAGAGCATACCGGTAATATACATAATGTAAAAGGTCACGGGTTAGGGTTATCCTACGTGAAAAAAATTATTGAAGATCATCAAGGTGAAGTTTACGTTGAGAGTGAGAAAGGAAAAGGAAGTACATTCTACGTGAAATTACCATTAATATAAAAAAGAATTATGGAAACAGTAAACAAGAAAATACTTTTGGTAGAAGATGATCCGAATTTCGGTATCGTTCTTAAAGATTATTTATCTATGAATGACTTTGATGTTGTTTTGGCTAAAAATGGAATGGAAGGTTTTGAAAAATTTAAAAAAGATAATTATGACATCTGTATTTTAGATGTGATGATGCCTTATAAAGACGGATTTACATTAGCAAAAGAAATTCGTGAAAAAAATGAAAATGTTCCTATAGTATTCCTGACGGCTAAAACCATGAAAGAAGATGTGTTAAAGGGCTACAAAGCAGGTGCAGATGATTACCTTAATAAGCCATTTGACTCGGAAGTACTTTTAATGAAGCTTAAGGCTATTTTACAAAGAAAGGCTTCAAGTACTTTAGCTGATAGCCGTAAGTTTGAATTTACTATTGGTAACTTTCAACTAAATTCTAAACTTCGTTTCCTTAAATATAAAGATCAAGAGCCTGTAAAATTATCTCCAAAAGAGAATGAGTTATTGCGTCTTCTAGCTTTACATGAAAATGATTTGATGCCAAGAGAACTTGCATTAACTAAAATATGGAGAGATGATAATTACTTTACGTCACGTAGTATGGATGTATATATCGCTAAACTTAGAAAATATTTAAAAGTTGATGATATGGTAGAAATATTGAATATTCACGGTGAAGGGTTCCGATTAGTCGTAAAAACTACAGAGGAATAAGTACTGTAAATTAATACTATAAAAAAAAGCCATTTGATAAATCAAATGGCTTTTTTTATAGAAAAATATTGATGATACATACCGATATAAATCCCGTTAGCGCTAAAATAGTAGTCATCATAGTCCAAGATTTAAAGGTGTCTTTTTCAGATATCCGAAGGTATTGTCCCACAAGCCAAAAACCACTATCATTTACATGAGAAAAAATACTAGCACCAGAGGCAATTGCGATAACCAAACAAGCTAATTCTGGCTTGCTAAGTGAAGCTTCAACCAGAAGAGGTGCAACAAGTCCGGCAGAAGTAATCATGGCTACAGTAGATGATCCTTGTATGATACGGACAATGGCAGCGGTAGTAAATGCAAAAGCTAAAACAGGAAAACCTACATCACTTAATGATGAAGCCAATAACTCTCCCGCTCCTGTATTTGTAAGTACTTGTTTAAAAACACCACCCGCTCCTGTAAGTAAAATTATAGTTCCTGCAGGTTCTAATGATTTACTCGTAATTTTAAACAATTCATTTTTGCTCATTCCTCGTTTAATACCAAAGAAATACCATGCTAATAAATTGGCAATAATTAATGCGGTGAATGGATGACCGATTAATTCAATAAAATTTAATAGTTGTGGATTAATAGTACCAAGGACACCGCTTGTAATAAAAGTATTTAGAGGTCAGTAGCTAACTTCGTATCTTGATACTCAGTAAATATATTAAATTATGGATATTTTCAAGGGTCAAAATCTTCTAGAGTTCTCTGATTGCTTCAAAACGGACAATGATTGCAAAGAATATTTAGCAAATATTAAGTCTAAAACCCCTTTTAAATGTTCTAGATGCAATCATATAGCCTGTCAAACACGTGCTGATTTCTCTAGGCAATGTAATATTTGTAGACATACAGAATCCGCAACAGCAGATACATTATTTCACAAGGTAAAGTTTGGTGTTCGCAAAGCATTTTTTATTTGTTTTGAGATGGCTACAAGCACGAAAAGCTTATCTGCAAGTTATATGGGAGTACGTTACGGAGTAACAGAAAAAACAGCTAGACTTTTTATGCTTAAGGTCAGAGAAGCTATGTCTTCGAGTGGGAATAATCCTATGGACGGAGTTGTTCATGTAGATGAATTTGTTTTAGGGGGCAGAGAAGAAACAAAAGTTGGCAGAAGCTACAATGCTAAGAAAAAGAAGGCGGTTACAGCTGTTCAGCTTACAGAAGATGGAAAGGTAAAAAGAATGTATGCTATGAAAATAGATGATTTTTCAGCACAATCCTTACAATATATTTTTGTCAACCATATCAGCCGAAACGCAAAGATTACTACAGATAAATGGAGAGGCTATAGTCCTATTGCAAAGGCTTACGACATCACACAAATAGAAAGTAATGGAGGGTTAAATTTTAAAGCGCTTCATACAATGATACATCAGGTTAAATCTTGGATAAGAACAACTTATTCTTGGGTTAGTGACAATAATTTAAATAGATATTTCAATGAATTTTGTTTTAGAATAAACAGATCTCAAAGTAAAGCTACAATATTCAATAATCTTATTGTTAAAATGGTCAATAATGATAAAATCAATCAAGCTGAATTAATAAGTAATTAACTACTGACCTCTAAAAGTATTTAATAAAATTAGTAGTATTGGTGTTCCTATTATTCCTAATGTGATTCCTATTTTAGGTAGACTATCATGGACTGTACTCTCTGTTTCTTCAGGCGCTTCTACATGTATTTTAGTCGCTATGTATTTTCCGAAAAGGAGTCCGCTAACCAAGGCGGTTGGTATGCCTACTATGAAGCCTATAAGAATTACCCATCCCAATTCTGCTCCTATGATATCAGCTACAGCAATGGGGCCGGGGGTAGGAGGTATAAAGGCATGTGTAATGGCTAAACCTGCTAATAATGGAATAGCGTAGAGTAATAATGATTTTTTTGTTTTACGCTGTAAGGCGTAAATCATAGGTACTAAAATAATAAAAGCAACATCAAAAAATACAGGAATAGCGATTAAGAATCCAGAAATAACCATTGCAGATGGAGCATTTTTTAGTCCGAATTTAGAAATCATAAAATTAGCAATGGTTTTTGCACCACCAGAGCTCTCCAATATAGCGCCAAACATAGCTCCTAAGCCCACGACAGTTGCAACGAAACCTAGGGTGCCACCCATCCCAATTTTGACAGTATCAATAATTTCTGTAGCATTTAAACCCGCAACTAAGCCTACTGTAATACTACCAATTAATAAAGCAATAAAAGCATTGATTTTAAGCTTAAGAATTAAAAACAATAGAATAGCTATACCGAGTATAACAGCGAGTATCAGTTGAGTTTCCAATAGTTGGGTTGGTTTTTATTTAGTTGAGTTGTTTTTTTATTTCGGAAATAATTTCTTCAGGATTTAAATGAATAGATACGGTTATAACGTTTTCAGTAGCATCAGGAATTTCTAAGGAGTCAAACTGAGATTTTAAAAGATCAGCAGGCATAAAATGATCTTCCCTACTGTTTAATCTATTGTGAATAAGATCAAAGGATCCTTCTAAAAAAATGAAATAATGTCTTTTGAGATTAGTAGTTAAAAGAGTTCTGTATTTTTTTTTGAGGGCAGAACAAGCTATTAAAGCCCCTTTGTTACTGTTTTCTTGACCAATGCTATTTAGTTTTATCAACCAATCGTGTCTGTCTTCATCATTTAATGGATGACCAGCCGCCATTTTAGCAATATTTGCTTGTGGGTGAAAGTCATCACCATCATAAAATGGAATACCCCATTCTTTAGAAAGTAGTTTTCCGATCGTACTTTTCCCAGTTCCGGATACCCCCATTATATAAAAAATTACGCCGTCAAACTTGTTCATTTACTATTGTTTTCAATTTTATATACTACGTCAGAGATTTTCTCATCAAAATCTACCCAAGTAATTGCTGTTGCTTTACGAAACCAAGTTAGTTGTCGTTTAGCAAATCTTCTAGTGTTTTTTTTGATTTCAGAAATAGCGAAATCTAATTCCCAAATCCCATCAAAATAATTAAATATTTCTTTATAACCTACAGTTTGTAAGGCATTTAACGCTTTGTATTCTATTAGTGATTTTACTTCGTCAACAAGTCCTGCTTTAATCATAAGATCTACACGTAAATTAATACGCTCGTAAATCATTGCTCTATCTGCTTCTATCCCTATGGTAATTGTTTTAAAGGGTCTTTTGTTTTTATCTTTATTCAAAAAAGAAGAATAGGGCTTTCCTGTTCCTATGCAAATTTCTAAAGCCCGCACTAATCGGTGTGGATTATGAAGGTCGACTTTTTTAAAATAATCAGGATCTAAGTCTTGTAATTGTTCTTGTAAGGTAATAATACCCTTTTCAGCAAGTTCTTCATTCAGTTTTTGTCGTATGCTCTCCTCAACCACAGGAAAATGATCTAAGCCTTTAGTAACGGCATCTACGTAAAGACCACTCCCACCTACCATTATGGCAACAGTATTGGTTTTAAATAACTGATCTAGTTTGGTGGTAGCATCTCGTTCAAAATCACCCACAGAATATGGTTCAGAAATACTTTTGTGTTGTATAAAATGATGAGGAGCTGCAGCCAGTTCGTCTGTGGTAGGTACTGCTGTACCTATATTCATTTCTTTAAAAAATTGCCGTGAATCTGCAGATATTATTTCTGTATTGTAATGTTTAGCTAGAGCAATAGCGAGTTTTGTTTTCCCTATTGCGGTAGGGCCTACTACGGAGATTAAAGTTTTTTCCATTACAATTTACTTCCACAATTATAACAATGAGTTGCGTCGTCTCTGTGCCCCTCAGCGGAACATGAAGGACAAGATTGCGTGTTTACATGCACATAAGTACCTTCTTTAGCATTGGAATTTCCTTGTTTTTGTTTCCCAAATTCTACGGTAACTATTCCTGTCGGAACAGCAATTATACCATAACCTACTAACATAATAAGTGTTGCTATAAACTGTCCTTGTGGTGTTATAGGAGCAATGTCACCATAGCCCACTGTGGTAAGGGTAACAATGGTCCAGTAGATACTTATTGGGATGCTCGTAAAGCCGGCATCTTCACCCTCAACCAAATACATTAAGGTGCCTAAGAGAACAGAAACAATTAAAACAGCGAATAAGAAAACAATAATTTTTGCTCTACTTGCCTTTAAGGCACTTTTTAACTGTGAGGCTTCGCCCAGGAATTGCACCAGTTTCAATATTCTAAAAACACGCAATAATCGTAATGCTCTAATGGCGAGAAGTACTTGAGAACCAGCAAGAATATAAGAAATGTAAAGCGGAATTGTAGAAAGTAAATCTATAATACCGTAAAAACTAAAGATGTATTTAAACGGTTTTTTAATACTAGCTACTCTTGCTATATATTCAATAGTGAAAAAGATAGTAATAATCCATTCAAAAGCAAGAAGAATAGAATGGTATTTGGCATCTAGTTCTTTTATGCTCTCTAGCATTACAATAATTACACTGACGATAATTAAAATAATCAAAATAATATCGAAACCTTTACCCAAAGGGGTATCTGCTTCATATATTACTTCATGAATTTTATGTTTCCAACCGCTATCTGGTTTATGTCTCCTCAAAATCTATTCCTTAATGTCAATTATTTTTTGAACTTTTCTTTTGCGTAAATAGGATTCAATTATGTGATTGGTATTTTCATTACCTTCCATAGGAGTAATAATCGATTCTAAGATAGGTAAATTATTTATTTGATAGTTAAGATCACAAAAACCGAGGCCTTTAAGAACACCATCCTTAATTAAAATAACGCTTTTCTCACCTAGGATTCTACCTTTATCGATGATAGCAATATTCTTTTCGGTTAAGCTATATTTTTGGATTAATTCTTTTACTCTATGGTTATACGTTTCGGTATCTTCTTTTGTGATACAGGCTCCTAGACAGGTGCCTTCATCGTATTTTGAACAGTTGGTTTTTGCTTGCGATAAACCGTTTATTTTGTTACAAAGTTGAAATTCATCGCGTACTGCATGTAAAAAATTTTCTGCAGCAATTAAGCTGTTAAATGTTGTAATTCTTTGGTGGATTGTATGGGTTAATTTTTCTGCTTTTAATTGTAAATATCCTTGATCATTTAAAGAAGCATATACACCGAATGTAAATAGTTTCCGTTTGTGAAAGGGATTATATTTTGGTTTGTTGCGACCTAATTCTTCATTTTCTTTTAAAAGTGCAATCAGTTCGTTCCCTGTTTTTTCAAAAGTAACTTTACGTGTTTCTTTCTGTATTCTTCGGGCTCTATTGCCACTGTTTGTAAAATATTGATTTACACGTTTTTTAATATTATTACTTTTATTCAGTAAGATGATTTCTCCATCTTTATTGTGCATATAAAATAACCCCACTTCAGAAGGTAAATCGTCTACTATATCTAGTTGCCTTGGGGATAATTCACCAAGAGTTTCCGCTTTCAAGACAGATTTAACAATAGTTTTGTCTAAATCTTTAGAAAGTAATAATTTAAAAAGTTTTAAGGTGGCTAGCGCATCACCGTTGGCTCTATGGCGGTCGCTCACAGGAATCCCGAGAGATCTCACCAGTTTACCAAGGCTATAGGATTCTGCTTCGGGTAATAATTTCTGAGCTAATTCTACAGTACAGATCGTTTTCCGTTCAAAATTAAAGCCTAGTCTTCTAAATTCTGTGCGTAGTATTCGGTAATCAAACTGTGCATTATGCGCAATTAAAACAGTGCCTTCGGTAATTTCGACAATCCGTTTTGCTACTTCATAAAATTTAGGAGCGGTAACCAACATTTTATTAGTGATTCCTGTTAAATTAACTACAAAAGGTTGAATCTCTTTTTCAGGATTTACTAGGCTAATAAATTGATCGACCACTTGGTGCCCATCAAATTTATGAATAGCTATTTCTGTGATACCTTCTTCATTATATTTTCCTCCAGTAGTTTCAATATCTAATATTGCGTACATGTATCGTATTCAGAATTCATTTTTAATTAAATGGCATATGCAATCATAAGACCATTTTTAAAGATTAAAGGTAAGTTTTTTAAACTTTTAGGCTGTATTCTTAGCGTTATTTTATCTGCTTCCAAAAATACTACTACCAATTCTTACCATGGTACTGCCTTCTTCAATAGCCATTTTATAGTCACCACTCATCCCCATTGATAGCGTATCTAAATGGTCTAACTTAATGGTCGATAAGTCGAATAAAGTTTTTAAAGATTTAAATTCTCTTCTCACTTGATCTTCATTCTCTGTAAAAGTGGCCATTCCCATAAGGCCTTTGATGTTTATATTATTCAGCGCTTTAAATTCATCAGAATCTAAAATAGCGAACAATTCTTCTTTGTCTAAACCAAATTTCGTATCCTCTTCAGCAATGTGTATTTGCAATAGACAATTTATCGTTCTATCGTATTTTTTTGCTTGTTTATTAATTTCTTTCAATAATTTAAAGCTATCTACACCGTGAACTAAATGAACATATTCTGCCATGTATTTGACTTTATTTGTTTGTACATGACCAATCATATGCCATTGAATATCTTTAGGTAGCTCCTCCCATTTTTGGGTCATTTCTTGAATTTTATTTTCTCCAAAAATACGTTGGCCAACCTCATACGCTTCAACTAAATCAGGTATAGGTTTCGTTTTTGAGACGGCTACAAGTGTTACATTTTCAGGTAATGAGGCTTTAATTTTCTGTAAATTATGAGCAATAGACATAAGAGGTGTGGTATTTATTTTATAAAGCTTTGAGCTACTTTTTCTGCTTTACGCGATGTTGAGTAATCATAAAAACCTTCTCCAGATTTTACACCTAATTTCTTAGCGGTAACCATATTTACAAGCAAAGGACAAGGAGCGTACTTCGGATTTTTAAATCCGTCATACATAACATTTAAGATAGATAGGCAAACATCTAGACCAATGAAATCTGCTAATTGTAATGGTCCCATGGGGTGTGCCATACCTAATTTCATAACGGTGTCTATCTCCTCAACACCAGCAACGCCATTATAAAGCGTTTCAATAGCTTCATTAATCATTGGCATTAGTATTCTATTCGCTACAAATCCAGGATAATCATTAACTTCAGTAGGTGTTTTACCTAATTTTAAGGATAGATCCATGATTAGCTTTGTAACGTCATTTGAAGTAGAGTACCCACGGATTATTTCTACCAACTTCATAATGGGTACAGGATTCATAAAATGCATCCCTATCACTTTTTCAGGCCTGCTGGTTACAGCTGCAATCTGAGTAATGGAGATAGATGATGTATTTGTAGCTAAAATTGTTTTTGCGTCAGTAACTGCATCTAATTGCTTAAATATTTTTAATTTTAAGTCAATATTTTCAGTAGCTGCTTCAACAACTAAATCCATATTTTTTACGCCCTCTTCTAGTTGCGTAAAGGTTGTGATATTAGCTAAAGTATTTATTTTATCAGCTTCAGAAATAACTTCTTTAGCTACCATTCTGTCTAAGTTTTTGTTAATTGTAGCGATACCTTTTTCAAGAGAGGACTCAGAGATGTCAATTAAATTAACTTTAAAACCATTTTGAGCAAAAACGTGAGCAATACCATTACCCATAGTCCCTGCACCAATAACTGCAATATTTTTCATAATTAATGTGGTGTTTTTAACTTAAAAAGAAGCGATAATTTGCAATGCAACACGTAACGCATTGGTCCCTTGTTCTAAACTAACCACAGGTACGGTGTCATTAACAATAGCATCTGCAAAAGTTTCTAATTCGTCTAAAATTGCATTGTTGTTCTCAACCTCAGGATTTTCAAAATATATTTGTTTTTTTAATCCTTCAGCATTCTGTAAAATCATATCAAAATCTCCAGGATTATCTGGAGCATCTTTCATTTTTACAACTTCTACTTTTTTTTCTAAGAAATCTACGGAGATGTAAGCATCTTTCTGAAAAAAACGAGACTTACGCATGTTTTTAAGTGATATTCTACTTGCAGTAAGATTCGCAACACAGCCATTTTCAAACTCAATTCGCGCATTCGCAATATCGGGAGAATTACTGATTACAGAGACCCCACTTGCGTTAATGTGCTTAACCTTAGATGGTACTACACTAAGAATTGCGTCAATATCATGGATCATTAAATCTAATACTACAGGAACATCAGTCCCACGTGGATTAAATTCAGCCAATCGGTGTGTTTCGATAAACATTGGATTATGAATATTGTCTTTAACCGCAGTAAATGCAGGATTAAAACGTTCTACATGCCCCACTTGGCCTTTAACCTTGTGTTTTTTCTCTAGAAATAATAATTCTTCCGCTTCTTCTAGGGTATTGGTAATTGGTTTTTCTATAAAAATATGTTTTCCTTTTTCAATAGCTTTTTTGGCACAATCAAAATGAGACAGCGTGGGTGTTACAATGTCTACTACATCAACGGCATCTATTAATTTGTTGATGTTATCAAAGTAAGTATATCCAAACTCATCCGCCACCTTTTTTCCATTAATGGCATCGGGATCGAAAAAGCCAACTAAATTAAATTTTTCAGATTGATTAAGTAATCGCAAATGAATTTTGCCTAGATGTCCTGCACCTAAAACGCCAACGTTGAGCATAAAAAAAATATTTTTTCAAAAATACGGATACTTAAATGTATTTGCAATCAGATTATTAAGATAAAGGATGTTTTTAAACGATTGTTTTAAATTTATTAATTGAGTTTTCTAGCACAGTTTTTTTTAACTTCGTCCCACAAAACCAAACCCATTGAAAGACACACTTAAACACAAAGGCATGCGAAATAAGCTAGCAGAAACGCTAGTGAAAAAAGGTATCGCAAATAAAAATGTTTTAGAAGCTATTAAAACGATTCCGCGTCATTTATTTTTAGACAGTAGTTTTGAAGATCATGCGTATCAGGATAAAGCTTTTCCTATTGGCGCTGAGCAAACAATTTCTCAGCCTTACACGGTTGCTTTTCAAACAGAATTACTAGAATTAAAGCCTAATGCTAAGATCCTAGAAATAGGAACGGGTAGTGGGTATCAAACAGCGGTTCTATTGCACCAAAAAGCAAAAGTATATACCATAGAACGTCAATTAGAATTATTTAAAAAGACAAAATTATTCTTTTCGAAAATGGGGTATCGGCCTAAAAAAAATATTTTTGGTGATGGATATAAGGGGTTGCCAGAAGAAGCGCCTTTTGATGGGATCATAGTAACTGCTGGTGCGCCATATGTGCCAAACCCATTACTTGCACAATTAAAAATAGGAGGAAGGCTTGTAATTCCTGTAGGAGGTGAAGAACAAGTGATGACACTTTTTATTCGCAAGTCTGAAAAGGAATTTGAAAAAAAAGAATTTGGTTCTTTCCGTTTTGTGCCGCTTCTTGAAGACAAAAATTAATGAAGAAACTTTAGGTTTTTAATCTTACTTTTTATTTATAACCTATAAATCTAGTTAAACCACTATAAATAAGAAGCTGTTTTTTAGTTCGTATAAATTAGAAATAGAAGCTTGTTTGTTTTAAGGTTTTTCTGTTTCTTAGGTTGTAAAGGTTTTAAAAAGAGGAATGCATACTATAATAAAAACTAATTATTTTGTGTTCTTACTCAGATTGCTATTACGGACATGTAGGTGTATTTCATCATGAATTTTCTTGTTCTAGTTGTTAGCATCAAACCTTTTTTGCTTTCAATTTGGAATGTTTCATGTCTATTTTTTTAGTCATCCAATCAGGGTAATTGGTATCGTCTTCTGCTTCAAAAACCTTTAAATGTTGTTCGTCCGATGGTTTTATTAAGTCATCTTGACGGCAGCCTAGTATGGTTGCTGCTGTTTGAACACCTGAATAACTAGCGCCGGCAACACCGTGTGATACGATACTTGCGCCACACATGTATAAATTTTCTATTTCACTTTTAGATTTGTAGGCAAATGGACCAATATGTTTTAAACTTTTTTCTGTACCGTAAACACTACCACGAGTAGAATTAATATAGTATTTGTTGGTTAGTGGTGTGCCTAATTCTTTTTGCGTAACATGGTTTGAAATACCAGGTATTACTTTTTCTAAAGTCACAAAAAACTTAGCAATTATTTGTTCTTTAAATTGTAAATAAGCTTTGGATCGTTCTATATTCTCGCCTTTAAAACTCTCAAAAGCATCATAATCTATATAGGTAATAGCTTCAATAGTATGATGTTTACCATCATAACTAGAGGGGTCTTTTAGTGTTGTGCAGCTAATAAACATACCAGGAAATTCTTCGTCTTCTAGAAGGTCTTTTTTCTGCATATCAGCATACAAATCATCCATATCTTTATTAGGCATTCGCCAAATATTTCCAGAATCAACACCGGCTTTTGTAACATCCATATCAACTGTTATGAAGAGCATTAATGATGTGCAAGAGTATTTAGTTTTACTAAGTTTTTTTTTAATTTGGTACTTAAGTGTTCTTCTCCTATTAATTTTTGGTAAGTTATTCCTGGGTCTGCATTAGATATAATACATTTAGCAAATATTTGTTGACCATCTGTTAATTCTACACCTATCGCTTTTTTTATTTTCGCAGTATTCTCTAATAAAATACGTTTTACAGAAGTACTAGTTTTTATAATGCCATCTTTCATTTTAATAGCATTTGTCATTGCCTTTACAATAGCTCCGCCTCCTCCCATAGGGTAAAAACCTCCGTGATGGTAATGATGCATAATTGCTGCATGCATTAAAAAACTAGCTTTTGCGGGCGCTAGACCGTGATTACCAAACTGAATATTTAAAACACGTTGTAACAGGGGGTCTTTAATGTGCCAACCTATAACCCGTTTTAAGCTAAAGGGTGAGTATTTTCCCATATGCTTGGTTCGAAAAGGGATTGTAATTTGCTGCCAAACAGTTTTTATTTTAGCAATCAAACCTAGCTGATGACCTACGTTTTTAACTAATTTTAAATATTTAATTATATTTTTCTTTTCATGAGGAAAACGCTGGATTAATCTGTTTTCAAAAGTTTTAAAATCTGCAGGATAATCAAAACGCTCATCACCGATCCAGCAATGCTCAAAAGCATCTGGGTTTTGACGATAAAACGCCATATCATTTGCTACGCCCAAACCTTCATAGAGTTCACTTGTGGATAAACCTTCTCCAACTAAGCCTACATAATGAACGCCAGGAGTAAAACGGTCGCCATTAAGATAAAAACTATGACACCAACCACCTGGAACATCATGTTGTTCTAAAATCAACACCTTTTGTCCTGCTCTCGATAGGCAAATTGCAGCCGCTAAACCTCCGACTCCAGAACCAATAATAATAGAATCAAATGTTTTGTTATTTAAAGGTTTGGCTTTATTTACAGGCATTTAGTAGCTGTTTTTGTTTAGCAGGTAATTATTTTTAAGGTATAAAGGTAAATAAAATACGAGTTCTTTTGCTTTAAAAACTAAGGGGTAGTATGTTTCTGTTCTTAAATGTTTTGTAAATAATTATTTATGGTTCTCGATGGTAATTTTTTAGCAGCTTAAAAAGCTTTAATATCCCTAAGAATTCTAAAAAGTGAATGTGTCTATTATTTTATGTAGATTCTTTTGAAGTTGAATACTTAAGCGTTTGTTGCGTTTTATATTGTAAAAGAGCAACAAAGAGAGTTTTTTTGAATTAAACTTAAAAAGAGCTTTAGTTATTAAAGCTCTTTTTAATGCGATCTAAATCTTTTTTATTGTCACGATCTTTCATTGTTTCTCGCTTATCATAAAGCTTTTTACCTTTTGCTAAACCAATATTTATTTTAGCTAAACCTCGATCATTTAAGAATAAATTTAAAGGAATAATGGTAAGACCTGTGTTCTTAACTTCTTTTTCTAACTTTCTAAGTTCACCGCGATTTAAAAGTAGTTTTCGCTGTGCTTTAGGAGCGTGATTAAAGTGTGTACCGTGCGAATATTCATCAATCTGCATATTGATGATAAAAAGTTCTCCACGCTCGTTAAATTCACAAAAACTTTCTGAAATAGAAGCTTTGCTTAATCGAATCGATTTTATTTCGGTACCTCCCAATACTAGTCCGGCAGTATACGTATCCAAAATTTCAAAATCGAAACGGGCTCGTTTGTTTTTTATATTTATTTTCTTTTGTATCACAACTACAAAAATAGTAACAATTAAATGATATGCAATTGAACAAACTGATTAATACTTTATTAATTTTGTAATGACTAACCTACTTCTGCGATTAAGGTCTAAAATCAAACCGATGAAAAATATTCTTATAACCTTTATTATAATACTTTCTGCTTGTAAAAATGTTACAGATAAAAAATTGACTGCAAATGAAATTGTTAATAAAGCTATTTTAGTGAGTGGCGGTGATTTATATGAAACCAGTAAAATTGCTTTTAAATTTAGAGATAAAGAATATGAATCTGATGCAAAAGGCACAATTCTAAAACGAAAGTTTGTAAGTGATTCTTTAAATTATATTGATATTAAAACAAATTCTGATTTTCAACGCTACATTAATGATACTCCAGTAGTCGTTTCAGATTCAGTGTCCTCTGTTTATGGTGATGCAATAAACTCTGTACATTATTTTGCGCAATTACCCTATCATTTGAATGATAAAGCGGTTAACAAAATCCTTTTAGGAGAGCAACAATTGAATGGAGTATTTTATTATTTGATTCAAATTACATTTAAGCAAAATGGAGGAGGAACAGATTTTGACGACACTTATTACTATTGGTTTAATAAAGAGACTTTTACTCCAGATTATTTAGCCTATGATTTTCATACTAATGGTGGTGGCGTGCGTTTTAGAAAAGCTTATAATGAGCGTTATGTAAATGGAATACGTTTTGTAGATTACGAAAATTATAAGCCAAAAAATAATACTGCGACTATAGAAAATATAGCAGATTTATATACAAAAAATCAATTGGAGTTACTCTCGAAGATTGTATTAGAAAATATAACTGTAGTTTCTGAAAATTAATCCATTTTTAAACGAATGGATGTTGCTTTACCATCAATTATTCTAACAATAAATAAGCTGCTGTTGTCATAATCATCCATTGAAGTATATTTTTCTTCGCCTAACATTTTGTTAACGAAATCTGGTGTGGTGTTGCTATGACCAACGATTAAAATATTTTCTCCTTCGTGGATAATTTTAAAATCTTCAACATTTACCGTAGAAGGATCATAATTGTTGATGCTTAATTCTCTGCTTACAGCTGTGGGAGCTGCTGTCATCATAGTTCTGTCGTAATCTGTACTGTAAATAGCATTTAAATCTATTTCACTAAAAACGCGTTCCCATCTAATGGCTCTTCCTAGTCCGTCTTGATTTAATTCTGGATCTTTATTATCAGGATTACTTCTATCTTTTTCACCATGTCTAATAAAGTAGAAGGTAGAAACAACACTTTCCTTAGGTGCCCCTTCTATAATAGGTTTATCATCTTTACAGCTGGTAAAGTTTATCAATATAATGGAGACTAAAAGTATTTTAAGAGCTTTCATAGTGATGATAGAATGATTTTAGTGAATAAAATAAGCTACTAAATATAACTCAATATCTTTTAATATAGTATTTCCGAGGGGTTATTTTTAGTATTTTTAATATTCAGAATTTTAAAAATTCTAACAATAATGAATCAATTCGTAAGAAAATAATTTAAGCAAAAAATAGGTTGCAGATGGTCGTAAAGGGTTTTATCTTGCAGTCAATAAAAAATTGAGTATTAACAGTACATTTTAAAGGATAAATCAGGCAAGATGAACAAAAAAATAGACCAGTTAGCGGCAGATAATATTAGAGCTTTAGCTATTTCTATGGTAGAAAAAGCAAAATCTGGACATCCAGGAGGTCCAATGGGAGGCGCAGATTACATGCATATTTTGTATTCTGAGTTTTTTAATTATGATCCTTCTGATATGACATGGCCATTCCGTGATCGTTTTTTTATGGATGCAGGGCATTTATCACCTTTATTATATGCTCAATATTATTTATTAGGTAATTTCTCTAAAACAGATGTTCAGGGATTCAGACAATGGGGTTCTGTAACGCCAGGCCATCCAGAAGTAGATGTTAAAAGAGGTATTGAAAATACATCAGGACCATTAGGTCAAGGGCATACTATGGGAGTAGGTGCTTCTATTGCAGCTAAATTTTTACAAGCAAGGTTTGGCGATTGGATGAACCATAAAGTTTACGGATTTATATCTGATGGTGGAGTTCAAGAAGAAATTTCACAAGGAGCAGGTAGAATTGCTGGCCATTTAGGCTTAAGTAATTTTATTATGTTCTATGATTCTAATGATGTACAATTATCTACTAAGACAGATGAAGTTACATCAGAGGACACCGCAATGAAATATAGAGCTTGGGGTTGGAATGTGGTAACTATTGACGGTCATAACCATGATGAAATTAGAAAAGCACTAAAAGATGCTAATACAGAAACAGAAAAGCCAACTTTAATTATAGGTAAAACTATCATGGGTAAAGGTTGTGTTACAGCAACGGGAGAAACTTACGAAGGGTATACGGAGCTACATGGTAAGCCTATTAGCGATACCGGAGCAGATTTCGTAAAAACATTAGTACATTTAGGAGCAAATCCTGAAGATGAATTTGCAATCTATGCAGATGTAGAAGCGTCTTACGAAGAGATTATAACTAAAAAAATAAAAGAAGCACAACTTAAAAAGCAAGAAGTATTAGCTTGGAGAGAAGACAATAAAGAGTTATCTGCGAAATTAAATTCTTTCTTAGCGGGAGAATTACCTGAGCTAGATTTTGAATCCATTGAATACAAAGCAGGTTTGGCTACAAGAGCAGCTTCGGCAAATGTTTTAGGATATTTAGCAGGGAAAGTAGAGAATATGATAGTTTCTTCTGCAGATTTATCTAATAGTGATAAAACAGACGGATTCTTAAATAAAACACATTCTTTGCAAAAAGGAGATTTTACAGGTTCATTTTTACAATCTGGTGTTGCAGAACTTACGATGGCGGCTATGGCTAATGGGATGGCATTGCACGGTGGTGTAATTCCAGTAGTAGCTACGTTCTTTGTGTTTTCTGATTATATGAAACCAGCCATACGTTTAAGTGCTATTCAGGAACTTCCTGTGAAGTTTGTATGGACGCATGATGCATTTAGAGTTGGAGAAGATGGACCAACGCACCAACCAGTTGAACAAGAAGCTCAAATTCGTTTATTAGAAAAATTGAAGAACCATAGCGGTGATCCTAGTTTTATTGCTTTACGTCCAGCAGATTCTGCTGAAACTGTAGTAGGATGGAAAATGTTATTAGAGAATGATAAAGTTCCTTCAGGTTTAATACTTTCTAGACAAGGTATAAAAGATGTACCTGCAGTAGGTAAATCTAGATATGAAGATGCTTTACAGGCAGAAAAAGGAGGGTATTTGGTTCAAAAATCAGAAAATCCAGCAATTACTTTAATTGCAAACGGATCTGAAGTTGCTACGCTGATTGAAGCAGCGGCATTACTTAAAGAGCATAAAGGTCTTGAGGTTAATATTGCTTCAATTATATCAGAAGGTTTGTTTAGACTACAATCTAAGGAATATCAAAATAGTGTTATCGTTACCGATAAGCCTGTGTTTGGTTTAACAGCAGGATTGCCCGTAAATTTAGAAGGCTTGGCAGGTGCTAATGGAAAAGTATTTGGTTTAGAGCATTTTGGGTACTCAGCTCCAGCATCTGTACTTGATGAGAAATTTGGATTTACAGGAGAGAAAGTGTACCAACAAGTGGTTTCTTTCTTAGAATAAAATAGAAGTACGTATAGAATAAAAAAGGTCTAACAATTTGTTGAGGCTACTGAAAAAGTTTCTTTTTTTTAGTAATGGATAAAAAAAAGCGATCAAACAAAATTTGTTTCTGTTTGATCGCTTTTTTTATTTACATTTTCATTACTGGGGCTTTGGACTGTTTTTACAACTTTATCATGTACAGTCTTGTATTATGTCTTTTTTTTTCGATTTTCTTGTTTACATTCCTAATTTGAGTATTCTTTTCAAGTTTACGGTAAATATTGCGATTGCACCTTGCATTTGCATCTTCTCAATACCATATGCAGTAGCCCGTCCATATCCATGTACATTTTTTAGTTCACCGTTCTTAGCTTCTATTTTATATCTATGTTTTGCTTTGTCTTTGTAATAATCGGTTTCTTGAAAGATTATTTGTTCTTGGTGAAGATTTGACTTTATGGAGACCGAATAGCTTTTGGTTTTTGCCCCGGGTTTATAACATCCGTCTTTTAAAGGACAGGTCTTACATTTTTCAACATCAAAATAAAAGGTGAGTACTTGGTTTTCACCAACATTTTTTCTTCCTTGTTTTGCTTTTCGTATCGCCATATGACCCGCTGGGCACACAAACATATCAGCGTCCTTATTATAATCAAACTTGTCCTGGTCTTTTCTAAACCCCTGTGTAATCGAAGGATTTAACTTGGCTACTACATTTATACCCTGTAGTGAAGTTAATTTAAGGTTTTCTTTTCCTGAGTAAGCTCCATCACCAATAATGGTATCTACCTTAATTCCATTTTCTTGACTGATTTTTAAGAGTTCGGGTAATTCTGGGCCATCTCCTTTTTCTCCCGAAGTAACGACCGCTGCCGTAATTATACGTTCCTCGGTCATTGCAATATGGGTCTTGTAACCAAAGAAGGAACTATCGGCCGATTTGTGTCCCGTCCTAGCATCTTTATCTGTTGAAACAATATAATTGTCTTGAGTATCCGCGACCGTTTCCTTTAATAGATTCAGTTTCTCCTTGACCGCAGGTATTAGACCCAATGTTGGGTCGGACCCGATTACTTTTTCAAGTTCTTTACAATACGTGATTTCATTTTGTAGATCGTCATCCTCATTTTTCTTGGGCATACGTTCTTTCCAATCTTGATCCACGGCATAAATTGCCCTGCGAAGTATTCTTGAGCGTTCTTTTAAAACTTGGACAGCGGAAAATGGATTTGATTTTGATAAGGTGTGCGTAGCATCAACGATAATCGATTTTGAACGAACAATTCCTTTTTCAATAGCAATAGCAACTGTTTTGCCTATCAAAAGATTCAATAGATCGGTATCCTTTAAACGTAACTTCCTGAATTTTGTCAATGAACTAGGGTTGATCACATCTTCTTCGGGAGTCATTTCAAGGAAGTATTTAAAAGACATATCAAATCTGGAACGATCAACAACATCAACGTCCGAAACAGTATAGATTGTTTTCAATAATAAATACTTGAACATACGAACCGGACTCTCTGCATTACGTCCATTGTTCGAACAATATTTACTTGCCAGTTCATCGTAAATAAAAGAAAAATCAATTAATTCATTGATTTTTCTTAGGAGATTGTCCTTAGGAACTATTAAGTCATATAGATCGGAATACGCACTCAATTGAATTTTTTGTTGCTGTAATAACATATTTAAATAACTGATAATCAGCTAATAAAAATACGAAAAAAGGAGTAAAAACACAATAGCTTTTACTCCTCGCATGATATATTTTTTTAGCCCAACCTAGGCTAAAGGACTTTTTCAGTAGCCTCCAATTTGTTAGGCCTTTTTTTATTTCAATAGGTACTTATTTTGTTATCCAAGGATGTTTTTTTATTTAGCGATTGGTACAGTAAAGTAAAATGTAGCGCCTTCACCTTCTTTGGTTTCTACGCCAATAGCTCCACCATTATTTTCTACCATCTCTTTACAGAGTAATAAGCCTAATCCAGTCCCTTTTTCTTTATTTGTACCATAGGCGCTTTGCAAGCTAGAGTCGGGCTTAAAGAGCTTGTTTTTAACTTCAAGACTCATTCCCATACCATTATCTTGGATCATTATTTCCCAATAGTTATTTTTTAACGTAGCCTTAAGAACTATTTCTCCTCCAATAGGGGTAAATTTTATGCTGTTATTTAATAAATTTCTAATAATTAAATTAAATTGATTTCGGTCACAATATATTTCGGCATCTTCAGGTATTTTATTTTGTACTTCAATGTTTTTTTGATTAGCATTTTCTTGCAATAACTGGATGCTATCATTAACCCTTGTTTTTAAATTAAAATTCTCCGGTTTGTTTACAAAGCCATTCATTTGGGATTTACTCCAATTCAATAAATTATTTAAGGTAAAAGACATGGCATCTACATCATTGTATAGTTTGGGAACAAAATTTAAAAAGTCATCTGTTTGTATATCTCCATTTTTGATTAATAAAAGTAGATTCATTAAGGCATTGATAGGAGATCTTAAATCATGACTTATAATTGAAAATAATTTTTCTTGAGTTTCATTGGCGTAGGTTAATTTCTTTTTACTTTCTTCAAGCGTTGTAGCCTTTTGTTTTAACTGATAATTAAGTTTTTTTATCAATTTATTGTTTTTATACACACAAAAAGAGATTATCCCAGCTATAAAAACGCCAAATAAACTGAATGCGATGTACGATTTTTGTTGTGCTAAAGCACTGTTGGTTTCTTTCTTTAATTCATCTTGCTCTAGCTTAAAATTTGTTTTGACTTTGAGCATGAGCAAAGCATTTTTTTTATCTTTTAGAGCAGTGCTATCCGTAATCATTTTGAAGTTTTCAAGATAGGATAATGCTAGAGCAGTATTGTTTTTCTTTTTGTTTAAAATGTACAATACTTCAGATAGTCCAGCAATACCCGCTTGGTATTTTTGTTTCTCTGCAATTTTTAAACCTTTGAGCGCTAATTCTTCTGCAATATCATATTCTTGAAGTTGTACATAGCTTTTTGCTTTTCCGCAGAGCAAATCGGCCTTTCTGATTTGGTCCTGGAGTTTTTTGTGGCTTTCTTCACTTAGTTCAAAATATTTTAAAGCTTCTTTAGGATTCTTTTTTTCTAGATAAAGTTCTCCCTTTGTAATATAAGCGAAGGATAGCCATTCTTGTTTCTCCTGCTCCTTAAATAGGACTATACTCTGGTCTAAGAATTCAAGAGCTTTGTCAAATTTTTTATTTTTTACATTTAGATATCCTAGATTACTCTTTATTATTCCTATCCAAAGTTTTTTGTTTAATGCTTCTGATAGCTTCAAAGAATTTTCATAATAGGGTACCGCTTCTTTGGTGTCACCTAATAATAGAAATAATGTTGCTAAATTTGTATTGAGCTTAATTTCGCTGAGCAAATCTTTTTTACTTTTACTGAATTCTAGAGCCTCTTGGTAAATTTTATAGGCGTTTTCGTGATCTCCAGCATGCATTTGCATCATTGCTTTTACATTATAAGCAGATAGTAAAGTACTATCTGCATTAACTTCTTTGGAGAGTTTTATGGCTCGGTCTATTTGTTGGTAAGATGCGTCAGTTTGGTTTGAGGTGATGGTAGATGAAAATGCTAGCGCTATAAACGCCTTGGCTTGTCCTCTTTTATAATTTATTACTTTACTAAGTTTTATCGCCTTATGGCTAAGAGAGCTAACACTGTCAAAATTGGAGTATACTAATTCCCAAGCCAATTCATTTATTAAATTGATGTAAACGGTGTCTTTCTCAAATGAGCTGTGATTCAATTTATATTCCTTTACTTCAGAAAGTATAGCTTGCTTTTTACCTTGAGCATGCGTACTTGATATGCTTAGTAATGATATGATGAAAATTAAGAATAAGAGCGTGTTGAGTTTATATTTCATTGTATACGAAGTAAATGGCTTCGTTTAAAGTAATGAAATAATTCGGAAATAAATAATTTTAGTTGGTGTTAATAGGTTCTTTATGCATGGTAAAATAAAAGGTACTTCCTCCGTTAACAGTGCTTTTTACAACAATTTCGCCTCCGTTTTTTGTTACCATTTCTTTACAGAGCAACAGGCCTAATCCTGTTCCTTTTTCTTTATTTGTACCATAAGTACTCTGTAAAGCAGAATCCGGTTTAAAAAGTTTTTTTAGAACATCTGTTGGAATACCTACGCCATTGTCTTTAATAGATATCTTCCAAAAGTGTTTTTCTTCAGCAGCCTGTATATGGATCTCACCACCCGAAGGGGTAAATTTAATACCATTGGTAACTAAATTTCTTACGATTAAATTAAACTGATTAACGTCACAATATACTTCAGCAGCTTTTGGTACACTATTAATAATGGAGATTGTTTTCTGATTTGCATTTTCTTGTAGTAGTTGAATGCTGTTGTTTATTTTTTCACTTACATTGAAATTAATAGGCTTATTTACAAAACCATTCATTTGTGATTTACTCCATGATAATAAATTATTTAAGGTGAAGGACATAGCGTCAACATCGTTATATAATTTAGGTGCAAAATTTAAAAATTCACTTGGTTTAATATCACCATTTTTAATTAATAGGAGTAAGTTTTTTAAGGCGTTGATAGGCGATTTTAAATCATGACTTATGATTGAAAAAAGTTTCTCTTGAGTCTCATTAGCATATTTTAGTGTTTTTTCACTGTTTTCAAGTATTTGAGTTTTGTCTTCTAATTGATGATTTAAATTAGTAATAATATTATTATTTCTATAGCCATAATACGCAATGAGAATAACTAAAAAAACAATAAATATACTAAAAGTAATATAGGTTTTTTGCTGCTTTATTGTTCTTTGGTTTTCTAATTTAAGATCGTTTTGTTGTTTTTGAAAATTAGTTTTTGCATTCAAAAGTGCCAATGCATTTTGTTTGCTTTGAAGGGCTGTACTATCCGTAATATTTTTAAATTTTTCTAAATAGAAAAGCGCTTCCTTTTGGTTTTTTTTCTCTTTATTTAATTGATAGAGAATTTCTGAAAAGTTAGCAATTAGTATTTGATTTTGGTTTTCAATTGATGATAAGTACCCTTCTTGAGCTAATTCTTCTGATTTTTCTAATTCATTTATTTGTTGATAGTATTTGGTGTAGCTTAAGAGTAAGTCTTGCTTTAATTTTTTATCTATTAGATTTTTTTGCAAACCCTTACTTAAATCAAGATAGCGCAAAGCCTCTTTAGTCTCCTTTATATTCAAAAGAATATTTGCTTTGGTGAGATAGGCGTAAGCAAGCCACTCTTTTCGGTCTACTTCAATAAAAATCTGAATGCTTTCATCTAAAAAAATAATTGCTTTATCAAACTGATGGGTGTCATTATATAAAAAACCCAAATTGCTTTTTACAACCCCCACCCAAAATTTATCATCCAAACGGTCTGTGATAGCAAGTGCTCTTATATAAAATTTTATAGACTCATCACTGTCTCCCAATATAGAAAATAGTGTGGCTAGATTAGAGTAAAGTTTTGTTTCCTCTAATGGGTTTCTATTGTTATCACACAGAAGTAACGCATTTTGATACTGTTCATAAGCTCCCTCATAATCATCAACGTAGGTTTTATAAATGGCCTTAATATTATAAGCAGATATTAGCGTACTGTCCGCTTTTATTTCAGTACTTAATAATATTGCCCTGTCAATGTTGTTTAAGGTTGTTTCAGAATCTTTACAGGCAATAACTTCACTGTATGAAGATGTTATAAGTGCTTTTGCTTCACCTCGTTTGTAATTTATTTTTTTACTTAAGTATAGAGCCTCTTTACTTAATATTTTGACGCTGTCATAGTTCGAATATCTTAATTCCAGACCTAGTGCATTAATTAGATTGATATAAGAAGAGTCTTTCTCCTTACCTGCAAGTCGGTGTGCTGTAATTTTTGAAAGAATTTCTTGTTTTTTCCCTTGAGCAGTGAGCTCAGGAATATTAAAAAAAGAAAAGATAATTAGTAAGAAAATAAGTGTAGTGTGGTTACATTTCATAAGTTCGCAAAGTGGCTGGCAGTGCTGAAATTAAAGAAATAAATGTTAAGATGAAAATTTTATTTCGTATTATTTTCTCTTAATGGAATCGTGAAATAAAATATGCTTCCTTCGTTTATTTTACTTTCTACATAAATTTCACCACCATTATTATTTACCATTTCTTTGCAAAGAGAAAGTCCTAAGCCGGTTCCTTTTTCGTTTGATGTACCATAGGTAGTTGTTAATGTCGCGTTTTTTGAGTTAAAAACTTCATCAAGGCTCTCTGTAGAAATTCCAACGCCTTTATCTTTAATAGACACTTTAAGAAAACTATCTTCCACAATAGCATTTACGCTAATGATGCCTTCTGGATATGAAAATTTAATAGCATTACTTAAGAGATTTCTAATAACAACATCTATTTGATTTATGTCTGCCCATATGCGTGTATTATTGGGGGTTGTGTTTGTAATTAAAATGCTTTTATTTTTAGCTGTTTCTTGCAGTAGTTTAATGTTTTCTGTTACTAAATCATGAATATCAAAGAATGATGGTTCTGTTTTAGAGCCTGTCATTTGTGTTCTACCCCAGGATAATAGATTATTTAACGTGAAAGAAATAGCGTCTACATCACTTTTAACTTTAGGCGTAAATTCTAAAAATTCTTCTTGTGTAATTTCGTCTTCTTTTAACATGTTTAAAACACTTGCTAATGCATTTATAGGCCCTCTGAGATCATGTCCGATAATTGAAAATAATTTATCTTTTGTGGCATTTATAGCATTTAATTCTTCTTCTCTTTTTTCAAGTGCAGTTGTTTTTAGTCTCAGTTCAATATTAAATTTATTTCTTGCTTTTGACTGTTTACGGAGAAGAAATATTATTAATGCCAAAATAGCAAGAGTAATAAGTGCTAAATAGATATAAATGTCTTGTCTAGCTTTAGCTTTTTCATTTACAACTTTTGCGTCTTTTTGTTGTTTTTCAAACTCTAATTTTGTTTTTAATATTCCAAGGCTATTTAGGTTTTCTTTTCGAGAAATTGAATCTGATAAAAGTTTATAAACTTCATGATATTTTAAGGCACTATCTACCTTGTTATTGCTTTTGTTAATCTCGTATAAAAGACTGTTCGATGTTTTTGAATCATCTAATAAACTTAATCTTTTTCCTATTTCTAAAGAAGCTATTGCGTTTTCTTCTGCCTTTGTATAATTATAGAGCTTTAAATATGCTTCAGAAAGTGAGTTGAGCAACTGGGCTTTACTTCGGTCATCGTTTAAATCTTCATGAAGAATCAAGGCTTTCTCATACCAGTGTAATGCTAATTTTACTCTGTTTTGCTTTAGATACATGTCTCCTTTCACCATGTAAGAATATGCTAACCAATCATTTTCTTCGTTTTCTTCAAGTATGGTTATGCTGCTGTCTATTTGTATTTTAGCATTTTTGAAATCTTTTAGTTTTACGTATAAATCAGCAATGTTACTGCTGCTTTGTGCTTTATATACGTCTTCTCCTAATTGATGATTTAATTTTTGAATTTCTTTATAAATTGTCAAACTTTGTTTATAGTCTTTTTGCGCAAGATATAAGTGAGCGATATTTTCTTTTACAAAAGATAAGTTTAAAATATCATTTGTAGCAGTGGCAATTTCAATAGCCATTAAATATGCTTTTAGTGCTTCTGCATGATTACCTATATCATAATTTAAGATGCCAAGTCTGTTTAAAGCTAGTATTTGAAGTTTGGAGTCTTTTGTTTCGTTAGCGATAGCGTATGCTTTTTCTAAAGATTTTATTGCTTTATCGTTCTGGCCTTTATAAGATTGGCAATGACTAATGCCTGCAAGTGCTAGTACACTACCTTTGACATATTTAGTTTTAGAACTTAATTTTTGAGCTTTTTGAGAATAATAGTAAAGACTGTCAATGTTTTTAAAGTAATATTCTTTTCCTATTAAATTTAATAGGTTAATATAGTTGTGATCAGCAGTGTCAAAATTTTCACTTTTCTGAAATTTATGTACTTCTGAATATAAACTGTCTAATTGAGTACTTTGGGAATAGGTGAAAGTAGGGTTGAAAAATTGTAAGAAGATAAATAGAACGAAAGGTCTCTTCATATAATTATAAATGATAAAATAGTCAACCATATTTGGGAAAAATGTTGAATGTCTTTTTTTTTATAAATTTAATTTAGAACTACTTGATTGGAAAATTTTTGTTGTGAAACGATGTTTTTAACTGGTATAAGTGCAAAGTTTTATGTAAATAAGCTTTTTCTTAAGGAAAATTACTTCTATAATAGGGTTGTTTAATATTGAAAATGCTTGATTTTTAGTGTAATAATGTAGTGGGGGACACTTTTTTGAAAATTTATTTAAAATAGTGATTATTTTATTTTGCAAATAGCATCTAAAAAATTAACTTTGCAGCCGCTTACAAATGGTGGTTGTAGCTCAGCTGGTTAGAGCATCGGTTTGTGGTACCGAGGGTCGCCGGTTCGAACCCGGTCTTCCACCCAGAAATAAAGCCTTATCAATTTTGATAAGGCTTTTTTTATGGCTATAATTAAAGAAAAATGCCTTTGTAAGAATACAAAGGCATTTTTTATTTCAATATGTGGTAAGTGCTATTTATTAGCCTTATCTACCACAAGTCTATCTTTTCTATTGGCAACTTCCCAACCCGTGTAAAATACTAAACGAGCTCTATTTTCAAGCAAATCATAATCAATCTTGTCAGGAGTATCTCCTGGAGCATGGTAATCATCATGCGTACCGTTGAAATAAAAAATAATTGGAATATTGTTTTTTACAAAATTGTAATGATCACTTCTATAATAAAATCTATTTGGATCATTTTCATCATTGTAGGTGTAGTCTAAAGCAATGTTCATATACTTTTCATTTACCTCTTCCGATATGTTGTGTAAATCTGTACTCAATTTATCAGATCCAATTAAATAAATATAATTGCGATCTCCTTCTCTTTTAGGGTCAATACGGCCAATCATATCTATGTTTAAATCCGCAACAGTTTCTGATAAAGGAAAAATAGGGTCAAAGTCCGTATAGTACTGAGAACCTAATAAGCCTTTCTCTTCTCCTGTAACGTGTAAAAACACAATAGATCTTTTAGGACCTTTACCTTCATCTGCAGCTTTCTTAAAAGCCTGAGCAATTTCTAATAAGGCTACAGTACCTGAGCCATCATCATCAGCTCCATTATTTATTTCACCGTCTTTTGTAACACCAATATGGTCTAAGTGTGAAGATATAATGACGTATTCATTGGGCTTCTCAGAACCTTTTAAAATAGCAACAACATTTTCAGAATTTATGTCCTCATCAGAACTTTTAATAGCTAAGTCTATTTTAGAAGGAACGATTTTCGCTTTATTTTCAGATTTGATGTTTGGTAAGATGGCATTTGCGATATTTTCATTAATAAAAAAGTTAAAGAAAGTATCTGAGTTATCTTCTTTAATTTCCATTCTTCCGCTGTCATTCTTTTTCATGTAGTCAAAACGACTCTCAAAACGTGCAAAATTGTTTTCATCAAAATATAAAACGCCTTTAGCTCCTTTAGCCTGGGCAGCTTCAAACCTTTTAGCTACGGATTCAGATAGGTTGCTCCAAACAGATTTTTCGGCACTGCCAGAAATGACATAGGTTCCATCCGCATTCATAGGTTCACCCGCTTTTATCAAAACTATTTTATCTGTAACATCAATAGTGCTATAATCGGAATATTTTTCGTCTTCAATACCAAAACCAGCATAAGCAAGTTCACTATAATTTCCTTCAGCAGAAGTGAATGTTAAAAGACCTTCTCCATTCTTGTACGTTTTGCCGTTAATTGTAATAGTGCCTTCAGGAAGTTTACTTACTGTTAATGGTACGTTTTGAAAATAGTTTCCATCGGCCTGTGCTGCAGGGATTCCCATTTTCTTATATTGTTCTTCAAGATATGCCACAGCTTTTTTCTGTCCTGGCTTGCCAGTTTCTCTGCCTTCAAACTCATCAGAGGCATAGATGTACAAATGATCTTTTAACTCTGCTTCCGTAATAGTTTCCGCAAAAGGTTTCGGGTTCATTGTAGCGATTGTTTCTGTTGTCGTCTCAGAAACGGTTTTCTGTGAAGAATTACAAGCCATGGCTAGTAAGGTCACAACAAATGCTATTTTTTTCATTTTGGTGCTCAATTAAATAATTAGTCTTTTCAAAAATAATGAAAACAATGAACTTTTGAGTAATCAAACAAAAAATCTATGGTAGTGAAAAGCAGAATGAAGGTTTAATCGTAAATTGTTTGTTGAAAGAGCATTAAAACTATTTATTGATATACTATGGCTAGTAAAACTTTTTTTTGTGTGGATGCACATACCTGCGGGAATCCTGTACGTGTGGTAGCAGGAGGAGGACCTAATTTGATAGGCGAAAATATGAGTCAGAAACGGCAGCATTTTTTATCCGAATTTGATTGGATTAGGAAGGGGTTAATGTTTGAACCTCGAGGTCATGATATGATGAGTGGAAGTATTTTTTATGCACCTTCTAATCCTGCAAATGACTTTGGAATTTTGTTTATAGAAACTAGCGGTTGTTTACCTATGTGTGGGCATGGCACCATAGGAGCAATAACTATAGGGATAGAAGAAGGATTGATTAGCCCTAAAATACCAGGTCATGTGCGAATGGAAACTCCCGCTGGTTTAGTATTAATTGAATACCAACAGACAGGAAATAAAGTAGATTGGGTAAAGCTTACGAATGTAAAATCTTATTTAGCAGAAACAAACTTAACTATAGACTGTACAGGCTTAGGAGAACTAACTTTTGATGTTTCTTATGGAGGTAATTTCTATGCAATTATAGATCCACAGGAAAATTTTAAGGGAATTCAAGATTTTTCAGCGGGTAAACTAGTGCAGTTTAGTCAAGAAATTAGATCTAAAATTAATAAAAAATATCCAAATTTATTTATTCACCCCGAAGATAAAACGATTAGAGATGTAAGTCATGTTTTATGGACAGGAAATACTATTTCTTCAGAAGCTACTGCACGTAATGCCGTATTTTACGGAGATAAAGCTATTGATAGATCCCCGTGTGGTACCGGAACTTCTGCCCGAATGGCACAATGGCATGCTAAAGGAAAATTAAATAAAGGAGAAAAATTTATTCATGAAAGTTATATTGGCTCTCAGTTTATAGGTAGAATAGAAGAGGAAACCACGCTTGAGGGTAAGAAAGCTATCATTCCAAGTATACAAGGTTGGGCAAAAATATACGGGTATAATACTATTCTTATAGATGACGACGACCCCTATGCACACGGGTTTCAAGTGCTGTAAGAAACATCTTATTTCTTTCAATTTTAATTTTTTACTTCTTATAATTGCATAATGTAGTTGCTGTTTTTGATAAGAGAGTTTTTGCGTTCAATTTAAAATTGAAAAGAGTGCGATTATTAATTTTAGCGCTTAAAATTCGGGGCTAAGAGGTGTAGTTCTTATAAATGCCGTAGCTTGGAACCGATAATTTTTTTTAGGGTGAATCAGGATATAGAAAAATACGTGTTTAAGGAAGGTCTTCCTCATGAGTTTGAAATTAAAAGCTTAGCGACTTTATATAAAGATTTCCGCAAGGATTTAATTAAGCCGCAAAGAACAGATTTCTATCAAATTATATGGTTCAAAAAAGGAATTTCAAAACATATGGTAGATTTTAATCTCATTAAAATACAACCAAATACACTTTTATTTGTAGATAAAAATAGTATTCAGTGTTTTGATGAAACAGTACAAATAGAAGGTGAAATTCTTTTATTTACGGATAACTTTTTTTGCAAAACAGAAGAAGACACTCGTTTTTTAAGAAGCAGTATGCTGTTCAATGATTTGTATGCGATTTCTACAATTCAAATTCAGGAACGAACATCTCTTTTTAATAATTTATTTCGTTTTATAGCAACGGAGTTAAGTAAGGTTACAGATATTTATCAGTCAGATATTCTTAGAAATCACCTTAAAAATTTGCTGTTATTTTCAGAAAGAGAAAGGCAAAATCAGCATAGTGCTATTATAAGCAAAGGATCAGATTTAGATTGCGTAATTAAGTTTAGAAACCTGTTAGATAAGCAATTTCATTTTCAGAAATCGGTTACCAAGTATACCGATCAATTAAATGTTACTCAAAAACGTTTAAACAATGCCACTTTAAAGGTTATGGATGTTACTCCCAAACAAATGATTGATGCCCGAGTTATTCTAGAGGCTAAACGCTTATTGGTGCATACAGCAGATAGTGTAAAAGAAATAGGGTACACCCTTGGATTTGAAGAGCCGACTAATTTTGTAAAATATTTTAAAAAACACCAAACAACAACGCCAATAGAATTTAGAAATAAGTTTGGAAATTAATTTTACATCGGGCGTAAAAATACCATTTTAAGTAGCTTTTTTATCATAAACGTTTAACTCTCTTAGCGCAAATTTGCGGTATAATTTAACCCCAATAAATTAAACAAATTTGACGAGATGAAATTATTAATTGATGTATTAGGATGGTCAGGTTCTGGCTTTTTAGTGCTAGCTTATGGACTAACACTTGTAGAGAATAATAAGTATGTTAACTACGCAAAGTACTTGAATCTTTTTGGTGCGCTTTTAATTGCAATTAATTGTTATTACTATGATGCTTTGCCTTCATTTGTTTCTAATTTAATTTGGTCTGTTATGGCAACTTTAACCCTGTATAAAACAAAAAAGCGAGAACATTATTTTGTTAAACCTAAACTTAAAATTTAGGTTCCCTAATTTGGATGAATTTACTATGAAGGGTTTTTTTGTGTTATTAAATAGCTGTATTAATACAGCAACTTTGCTTCAAAAAAATAAAAACAAATATGAGTACATTGTTATGCTCAGGAATAATTGTGAGATTGGTAGTAGTTACTTCACATAAAACTGAAAAGACATTTACAGCAAAGTAAAAAAATCTAAGGTAGAATTATCCAATCAAAAAAAATTATATCGGTTGTAAAAAGTATTGATACGGGTGTTCAAGAGCCAATGATTACATTAATTGAACCAAGTGTTAGTAATATAATTTGAGTCTATAAGGCGGTTTTACTGCGATTGTTGACTTAAAGCAGTATCTGAATTTTATACCTGAAATTTAATAATAATCTACATTTAACTAACAACCAGTATTAGAAAAAGCAATTTTTAAATTTTTCTTGGCTCTTTTGGCAAATTGCTAAAACAATACTAGTATCAAGATGGTAAATTTTCAATCGAAATAAACTGTATCCGTTGAAAATATTGAATTTTATGAAGATGTAACCTGAGTACATCAAAGAATATTCAGCTTTTCACTATAGTTTTTATGCTTGTAAGATGTAGAGGTGTTCAAATACTAAAGAATGGCAGCTGCTCATACCGAAGTTGAAAAAGGAAGAACGGTTGGTAAAGTAATCGTTAAACTATAAAGTTTTCCCAATTTTATTACATCCAATTAGTAAGATTGGGGCATTAATTATTTCCTTTTAGGTTAAATAAGAATTCTTTGTAGCTATTTAAAGACTTGTGAAACAGAAGGTTCGAAAGAATAAATGGAAAAAATATAATTTGACTTCGCCACTAATAAATAACAAATTAAATACTTAATTAAGCCATTTTTTTAAGACTGATGTAGATCATGCTCTTTACTTCTCTATAGGGATAATTTTGTCATAGAAATCTTTGGATATATTTATTTATTAATAATAGTGGCTATTCGCATTAGTCTGATTAATCCGATAATTAGGCTAGATACTATTATTCTTAAATAGTATTCAAGATTTAATTATCAAATAATTGAATAATATTTTAAAAAAGTAAAAATGAAAAAAGTTAAAAAAATGTTCGCATTACTTTTAATGGCATTTATTAGTAGCAATTTATTTGCACAGCAACTTCCACGTATTAAAATACTCGCTACAGGCGGTACTATTGCAGGAAAAGGCACTTCTCCTAACGCTGCGGGTTATCAAGCTGGCGTAACACCTATCAACGACATGATAGATGCAGTTCCAGGAATTGATAAATTAGCGACACTCTCTGCTGAACAAGTATCAAATATAGGTAGCCAAGATATGACTGTTGCCATTTGGTTAAAGTTAGCTAAACGTATTGATGAAATTTTTAAAAATGATGAAGCAGATGGTATTGTCATCACTCATGGTACGGATACTATGGAAGAAACAGCCTATTTTTTGAGCCTCACTAACCGATATAGTAATCCTGTTATACTAACAGGTTCAATGCGTGCTGGTACTGCCATGAGCTCAGATGGTCCAAAAAATTTATACAATGCAGTTCAGGTAGCTGCAGATCCTCTTTCTAAAGAAAAGGGTGTTATGGTTGTTTTTAATGGTAGTATTTTAGATGCAAGGGAAGTAGTAAAAACAAATACAACACATGTAGATGCTTTCACAGCACCGAATACAGGACCAATGGGACAAGTACTTGGTGAAACGGTAAGATATTATACTACAGAATTAAGAGCTGCAAATAAAAACACACCCTTTGATGTTACCAAATTGGATAAACTTCCAAATGTTGCTGTCGTTCTATTATTTGCAGATGTATCAGATGTGGCTATAAATGCCTATGTAAAAGCAGAAGTTGATGGTATTGTCACTGCAGGATTAGGAGATGGAAATCTTAATGAAATAAATACTGCCGCAGTAATGAAGGCGACAAATAAAGGAGTCGCTGTATGCCGAGCTTCAAGAGTACCAACGGGAAGAGTTATTTTGAATGATGAAACTGATGACAAAAAGATTGGCTCCATAGTAGGTGATGATCTTAACCCACAAAAAGCAAGAATATTATTAATGCTTGGTCTTACACAGTCTAAAGAAAAAGAAACGTTACAGAATTATTTTTTCAAATATTAAAACAACCAATTTAAATTATAATATTATGAAAAAAATTATATTATTAGGCGTACTTATGTTTTTTGCTATCCATACGAATGCGCAGTTGCATAAACAATCCGATAGTTTAATTAATCGCGCTAAGCCAATAATATCAGTTGATAAGGCGAAAATTTTACAAAATGTAAATGTTATTGCGAATATGCAATACGCGAACAACAGCAATTTTCAAGATGGTGATTACACGGGTAGTAATTTTGCTATGAATCAATTTCGCCTTGAAGTAAAAGGCATGGTCTTAGATAATACCGTATTTTTTCGGTTTCGTGATAGATACACAAGAACTCCTACAGTTCAATCTGTAGATAATGTAGATCATTCAGTGGATATGATTTTCGTGGGGATTAATTTATCAGACAAATTTAGTTTAGCTTTTGGTAAAATGTGTGCCGATTATGGAGGGTATGAATTTGATATGAATCCTATCGATATCTATGAATATAATGATATTGTTGAAAATGCAGATAATTTTTTAACAGGAGCACAGTTCACCTGGAATGCACCTAAAGAACAACAATTTACATTCCAAGTGCTGAATGCTAGAACAAAGACTTTTGATGAATTATATGACAATGCTCCAGATATTGAAGCTGCAAAATTTCCTGCTGCTTTTGTTGGTAACTGGAGGGGGAGTTTTGCAAAAGGATTACTCTCTACGTTTTGGAGTTATTCCCTAATCACTGAAGCTAGTGAAAAACAAGTGCAGTACATCGCTTTGGGTAATCAATTAAACCTAAAAAAAGTATTGATTCAATATGATTTTAAATATATGAAAGATGACCTTGATAGACTTGGCGTAGTTTCAGGTTTAATCCCGGAAAGTTACTTACCAAATACAGCGTTAAAAACGGACTATATTGAACATTGGCTACGGGTGCAATACAACTTTGCTCCAAAATGGAATGTCACAGTAATAGGTATGGTAAGTGATTCTTATTGGAAAGGCAACTTAGACACAGCCGTTAGTAATGATCATATACGCACAGCATGGGGGGTAATTCCAACCTTGGAATTTTATCCCTTTAAACAATTAAACCTAAAATTTTTCGCCTCATATATAGGAAGGGATTATAAATACTCCAACACAGCTAAGACGACGTATGATTTAAACGATTCTTCTACTGGGCAGGTAATGGTTGGTTTTATAGCACCACTGAAATTTTTATAAAATTCTTACAGGTATTATAATAATACTACAATGTGGAAAGACCTAAACTCAACGATGAACTAATACATGTTTAAATAGTTCTAAAGTTTAACTATTTAAACATGCTTTGGTATTAGAAGTTATCTCAAAGATATAAATGAGGGAGAATAGATTATGATGTTACTTATCATCAATATTTCACAGCTATCAATCATCTTTGATCAAGGACATTAATTAGTAGTAATCAAAAATTAAGAGTATGGAAATCATTTATAATCAACTTAGAAACTTCCCTTATTTCACGTTATTTCTAGCGATTGCAATAGGTTTTTTTGTAGGAAAATTCAAAATTGGAAAATTCTCACTTGGTGGTGTTGGAGGTACGTTAATTGCCGCAGTAATTCTCGGCCAAGTCGGTGGAATTGAAATTAGCGATGAAGTTAAAAGTCTTTTTTTCGCTTTATTTATTTTTATGGTAGGGTATTTAGGTGGTCCGCAATTCTTCGCTTCCTTAAAAATATCATCCCTTAAATATTTATTAGCAGCATTCTTAATGACCGCTATGGGACTTTTTGCCGTTCTAGGACTGGCTATTTGGTTTGGCTTAGATAAAGGCATGGCCGCCGGTTTAGCTGCTGGAGGTTTAACGCAATCGGCAATAATTGGTACGGCAGGAGAAGCCATAGATAAACTAGGGTTAGCAGTAGATGTATCCAAAAATTTAAAAATGAATGTTGCCGTTGGTTACTCCATCACTTATATTTTTGGTTCTATTGGCCCCATATTAATGGTTTCCATTATTCCAATCGTCATGAAATGGGATATTAGGGCTGAAGCAAAAAAATTAGCTATAAAGTTAGGTGGTAGTAAAGAATTGGAAGAAGGAGAATTTGATCCTATTAAAAGAATTGATACTCGGGTATATAAAATTATAAAAACGTCCAAATTTTTAAACAAAAGTGTTCTTGAATTTGAAACAGAATTCAATTCTAACTTAACGGTTGAACTTATTATAAATAATAAAAAGAATACGGAACCTAGTGCCAGTACAATAATTAATGAAGACGACATTTTATTCGTTACGGGTTTAATTACCGCATTTTCAAAAGTAGGATTCAACATCGGAGAAGAAATCTCAGAATTTGGGCCAAATATTGACTTAACAGAAGAAGTAAGACACGTAATCGCAACCAATAAAAAACTAACAGGTTTAACGCTAGAACAGGTCTTGAAGAAATTGGATATAGATAAAAGACATGGAGTTTATATTAAATCCATTACTAGAATGTCTCACCAATTGCCAGTTTTAGATAAAACGGAAATCCATAAAGGGGATGAAATTGAATTGGTTGGTAAGAAAAAGGACTTGGATAGAATTGAGAAAGAAATTGGATACAAGCCACCATCAATTAAAACCACAGATTTTGTTGTCCTTGGATTGGGAATGGTAGTGGGGTATTTAATTGGCCAAATTGGTTTCGAAATAAATGGGACATCACTTGCATTGGGTGCGGGTCTGGGCTGTTTGGTTTCAGGTTTGCTAATTGGGTTTTTAAAAACCAAATATCCAAAACTAGGTGGAATAAATGTGGGAGCGGCCAATTTTATTCAAACAATTGGTTTGGCCGTATTTGTGGGTATTGTAGGTTTAAATGCAGGAGCACCTGCATTTCAAGCCATCTTGAAAAGTGGGGTAACCTTGTTTCTTTTAGGGATTTTGGTAACTATGCTACCTATGATCGTGCAATTCGTAATTAATTATTATGTACTTAAAATCAAAAACCCTGTCGAAGCATTGGGAGTACTTACGGGTAGTAGAAGTTCTAATCCAGGATTTTCTGCTCTATTGGACAAAACCAAAAATGCAACACCTGTGCCCACATTTACCATGACCTATGCTGTTGCAAATATATTTTTAACATTATGGGGTCCAGTTATTATAGCGTTAATTCCGTAGAACATTCAAAAATAAGAATATGAAAAAACAAGAAGAAGTAGAATTAAACACGTTGAGTCCTTTTGAAGTAAAAGATACATTAATAAAATTAGCAAAATCAAATCACCAGCATTCAATGATAAATGCCGGTAGAGGTAACCCTAACTGGATCGCTACAAAACCTAGAGATGCCTTTTTTCAACTAGGTCTCTTTGGCTTAGAAGAAAGTAAAAGACAATTTCAGAATTTAGATGGTTTTGGAGGTATTACAGATAAAGACGGTATTACCAAAAGGTTTCAAGCCTATTTAGCCTTAAACAAGAATGTAATAGGGTTGCGTTATCTGAACGATTTATTTCAGTTTGCAATAGAAAATTATAGTGAGGATTCAGACGATTTAATGTTTGAATGGGTTAATGGTATTATAGGAAACAATTATCCTGAACCAGGAAGAATGTTAAAGAATGCTGAAACGATCACTCATGCTTATTTAATGAAGGAAATGAGTGCTGGAAATACAACTCCAGAATCAAAATACGATATTTTTGCAACAGAAGGAGGCACAGCTGCCATGGTATACATTTTCAATTCATTGAAAGAAAACAAGTTCTTAAAAGCTGGAGATACCATTGCAATTGGTACACCAATATTTACGCCGTATTTCGAAATGCCCGTATTAAATGATTATAAATTAAATCTGGTTCTTATTAATGCTGACGAGAACAATAATTGGCAGATTCCAGATGCTGAAATCGATAAACTAAAAGATCCCAAAATAAAGGCATTCTTTTTAGTTAACCCGAGTAATCCTCCTTCAGTTAAATTGAGTGATGAAACCTTGGATAAAATTGCAAAAATTGCAAAAGATAGACAAGACTTAATCTTGCTAACAGATGATGTTTACGGCTCTTTTACAGAGAACTTTACATCATTAGCAATCAAAGCACCAGAGAACACGATTTTGGTGTATTCCTTTTCAAAATATTTTGGTGCTACAGGTTGGAGACTTGGAGTAATAGCGCTTAATGAAAATAATATTTTTGATAAAATGCTTGCCAAGCTACCGGAGGAAGATAAAATAGAATTGCGAGCGCGTTATGAAACAATTTCTTTAAATCCTGATGGTATAAAAATGATAGATCGTTTTATTGCAGACAGTCGTAGTGTTGCTTTAAATCACACAGCTGGTTTATCTACGCCTCAACAAATTCAAATGACGCTATTTTCTTTAGCGACTTTGATTGATACAGAAGGCAAGTATAAAACAGCTGTAAAAAAATTGGTTAGAAATAGATATGACAAGTTATATAAAGATTTACCTGGCTCCCCATTAATTTCTGCTGATAATAAAAACGCTGCATATTATTACTCTTTAGTTGATTTCTTAAATTTAGCAAAAGATAAATACAGTGAAGAATTTAGTACATGGGTTGGTGAAAATTACAATGCTTTAGATCCAGTAATACGTTTGGCTGAAGAAGAATCTATTGTAGCCATGCCAGGAGGTGGTTTTGATGGGCCTGATTGGACTATAAGATTCTCACTTGCCAATTCTTATGCTGAAGACTTTGAGAAAATTAGCATCCTCATAAATGATATCCTAGATGAATATTATAATGAGTTTCAGAATAAATAAAATATCCTTTTGGAATAGCATATTTTTAGGGAAATAGTAGCGTTGATTTATTAGTTTGTCTGTATGTTAAGATTGGTGTAAAAATTAATTTTAACATACAGATTTTTGTTTTTTATAAGTAGCTATACATCACATTTAAAGGTAAAATTTAGGTCAAGAACAAGAATGATATTGCTTCAAGAACGATAAAATGGAAGAGTTAACTTTTATTTAAAGAAGCTTTGAATACCATCAATGCTCTCCATATCCAACATCATCCATTTTACCTTTGAAAACCCTGTATTGAATGATCATATAGATGGCTACAAGTACAATTGCAATAACAAACCAATAAATACCTACGGAAAGGCCATATTCGTCTGCAGCGACGTTGTAAATGGTTAAACTAGGATTTATATCATTTGTAGAGGGTAATACCTTTGGAAAAATTGATGCTACTGTTGTGGTTAATCCTCCAAATAAGAATACGGAAGAAAACAAAAATCCCAATCCATCTCTTTTAAATTTTTTGACATTAAACAGCCCAAATAAACCAATAAAAGTGAGTAGCGGGAAAATCCAAAGCCATGGAGTGCTTAAGAAATTTTGAAATGGTTTAGGTTCTATAACATGCCAAACAGATAAGGAGATGATGACCAAAGCAAGCAATACAAAATTCAGTCTAAAAATAACGGTCTTTAATTTTTCATTAAGATCAGAATTTGTTTTAAAAATAATCCAGTTGGCGCCGTGTATGGTTAGGGAAACTACACCGATTATACCTAATAATACTGTAAACCAATCAAGGATTCCTAAGTGTTCTGCTTGCGGACTAAATGTAGGGTTCCACAACGGGAGAAAAAAGTAATGAGCCTCTTGTGTAGATACGCCTTCTGTAACGATACCTAAGTTTACGCCACGAACAATATTACCTAGAGCAACCCCAAAAAATAAAGCTAAAAGTAAACTAGAGATCCCAAAGGCTTTATCCCAAATAGCTTCCCACATAGCATTATGTACCTGTCCTCTGAGTTCTAAGCCTATTGCTCTAAAGATTAATAGCCATAAGATCATCATTAGGGGCAAGTAAAACCCGCTAAAAGAAGAGGCATAAAGTGTAGGGAAGGCAAAGAATAAAACACCTCCAGTGGCAATTAACCATACTTCATTTGCATCCCAGAAAGGGCCAATGGAATTTGTAATTGCTTTTTTATCTTTTTCTGTTTTAGCAAAGAATAGATGAATAATTCCAGCTCCAAAGTCATAGCCATCTAAGATAACATAAACCGCAAGCATGGTCATTAAAACGATGTACCAAAATAGTTCCATAATTAGTGTTTTACAAGTTGAGGTCCTTTGTTAATTATTTTACCCGCCAATATTAAAAATAGTAATCCAAGCAGTAGATATAGACCTACGAATCCTAAAAGTGTAAAAAGTGTATTTCCAGCGGATACTGTTGGAGAAGCACCTGCGCTTGTTCTTAGCAAATTAAACACCAACCAAGGCTGTCTGCCTAATTCTGCGGTATACCAGCCCATAGTATTGGCGATATAAGGAAAAGGTAAGAGAAAGACCAAGGAATATAGAATCCATTTTGTTTCGTATAATTTTTTTCTAAATAATTGCACAATAGCAAAGAATAATAATCCAATAAAAATGGTCCCTAAACCAACCATAATATGATAGGCATAATACAGCCCTGGGATATTTGTAGGATGTACAGCTTCATCAAATTCATTTAAACCTTTTATTTGCGCATCCCACTTTTGATATGTTAGAAAACTTAAAATGTTAGGTACTGCAATTTTGTTGTCTAATTTTTTATCAACAATGTTGGGTTGACCAATTAAAACAATCTCTGAACCACCTTCTTCCGTTTCAAAAATTCCTTCCATTGCAGCAAAAGTTGCAGGTTGATATTTTACCACATTCTTCGCAGCTAGATCTCCAGTAGGAACGGCAACCAAGACACTAGCAACAAAGCCAAAAATCACTCCAGTTTTTACAAATAATTTGCCAAAAGCATGATGCTTATCATTTAAAATATAAAAGGCACCAATAGCGGCCATTACAAATGAGGCGGTAACTAAAGAGGCTAATTGATTGTGTAAATAAGAAGGGAGCAACCAGGGGTTAGAAAACAAGGCACCAAAATTAGTCAAGACAAATTTTCCGTTTTCTAAAATTTCAAAGCCAACAGGGTGTTGCATCCAGGAATGCGTAGCAATAATTAGATAACCACTCGCCCAAGAACCTAAGAATACCAAGAAGCCTGTTACAAAATGTAGTTTGTGACCTAATAGTTTTTCTCCAAAAATAAAAAGCCCTAGAAATGAAGATTCTAAGAAAAATGAGAACATGCCTTCCATGGCAAGTGTTTGTCCTATAATACCTCCAGTAAGTTCAGAAAATTTAGCCCAATTGGTTCCAAATTGGAATTCCATTGGAATACCAGTAACAACACCCATTGCGAAATTTAAAGCAAATATCTTCATCCAAAATTTAGCAGCGTCGTTGTAAATTTCTTCTTTGTTAAACAAAAATTTTCCTTTGTAATAAACTATCAAAAGAGATAATCCCATGGTAAGTTGTGGGAACAAATAATGAAAGGTGATTGTGAATGCAAATTGTATTCTATCGTAGAAAAGCATGTCTTCCATAAGCTAAAATTTTAAAGGCGTAATTGTGAGGATAAAAATAAGCATCAAACCTAACTTCGAAGGTAACATTGGTTACATATTTAAGTTATTTAACGTATTTGCGGCTTCTATCGTCTTCTGTAACTATTGTTACCTAAATGTAGCCTAAAATTCAGTATTTTTAGAAGCTTAAACTACGATGTGATCCTATGGAAAGAAGAAAGTTTATTACAAGGTCATCTTTAGCTACGCTGACAGGAATTCTAGGAATAGATATTGTGTTTGGAAATTTACTTCCAGAGGCCTATATCCCCTTAGCAATACAAGAAACAGATCCTTTTAAATTATTTAATTTAGATAAGGATATGCTTGTGTTAAATGATAAGCCTTGGAATATAGAAGCACAGGCACATGTATTAGACGATAAGGTTACTCCTAATTCTGCAATGTTTATTCGTAATAATGGAAAAATCCCTGAACATATAGATTTTGAGAATTGGACTTTAACTTTAGAAGGGGAATCTGTAACTACTAAAAAGATATTTACGTTAAGTGAACTTAAGTCCAAATTTAAACATTATACCTATCAGCTAACCTTAGAATGTGGAGGGAATGGGCGTAGTGAGTTTAATCCGCCTGCAAAAGGCAATCAATGGACTATCGGAGCGGTATCTTCAGCAAAATGGACGGGAATTCGTTTAAAAGATGTTTTGGCTGAGGTAGGACTAAAACCAAACGCAGTTTATATTGGGTATCATGCTGCAGACACACATTTAAGTGGAGATCCTAGTAAAGAGCCTATATCACGTGGGGTGCCCTTAGAAAAAGCCTTACAAGAGGAAACTATTTTAGCTTTTAAAATGAACGGAGAAGATATTCCGTTAACTCATGGCTACCCATTGCGGCTTATAGCCGGTGGTTATCCCGCCTCTGCTTCTGGAAAATGGTTGAATAGAATTAGTGTTCGGAATATAGTACATGACGGAGAGAAAATGACAGGCAGCTCTTATAAAGTTCCTAAAAATCCTGTGGCACCCGGTACCACAGTTAAAGAAGAAGATATGCGCATAATAGAATCTATGCCTGTAAAGTCTTTAGTAACCTATCCTAAATCTGGAGCTACTTTAAGTATAAATAAGCAATTAACCATTAGAGGTCATGCATGGGCGGGAGAATTAAATGTTTCTAAGGTTGAATATTCTATTGATTTTGGTAGTACGTGGAGTAGTTGTGCTTTAGAGAAAGAAGTGAATCGTTTTGCATGGCAACATTTTTCTGCTCAAATACAATTTCCCCAAAAAGGGTATTATGAGGTATGGGCAAAAGCGACAGATAGCGATGGGCTTTCTCAACCTATGCTTGTTCCCGGCTGGAATCCTAAAGGATATTTAAATAATGCATGTCATAGAATTGCTGTTAAAGTTGTTTAAATGGGAGTAGAGGAAAAATTTAAACAAAGCGTTAAGGGTATTCATACCCTATTAACAATTCTACTGATAGGTTTTATAGGCGTACTCATAATTCTTTTTTTTACGATTAAGGATGCTACAACTAGTACGACCAATTCCCCAGTGCTACCTCCTGATTATGTTGAGGTGCCCACTCAGGAAGACGATTTAGACAAAATAGAAAATGGTATTCATGTGCGAACAGGTTTTGTAGAAGGTGAGGGATTGCTGTTGGTCGTGCAAAATTGTACCAGTTGTCATTCCGCTAAATTAGTGACGCAGAATAGAATGTCTAAAGAAAAATGGTTAGCAACAATTAGATGGATGCAAGAAACTCAGAATTTATGGGATTTAGGAGTAAATGAAGAACCTATATTAAATTATTTGAGTACGTATTATGCGCCTAATCAAATAGGACGTAGAGCTAATTTAGAAAATGTAGAATGGTATGAACTCAAAGAATAGAGCTTGTTAGAATGGAAGAGTATGCAACTATTTTTATAAAAACCTTTATGGGTACCATTAATTGGACTTGGAAATCTATAACTTTTGAAGTGCCTTGGTATACGAATTATTTTTGGGGATTAATTTTAATCTCAACACTAGTTTGGGGTTTAGAAATTGCATTCCCATGGCGAAAAAATCAGTCTGTTTTCAGAAAAGATTTTTGGTTAGATGGTTTTTATATGTTTTTTAATTTCTTCCTTTTTGTAATTGTGATAAGTGGATTTTATAAAATATTAGAAAAGTTCTTTTCAGACTTAGGAATTAGCGCATCTAGCCTTACATTAATAGATTTTTCTAATTGGCCTAATTGGGCGCAATTACTACTATTCTTTATTATTTTAGACTTTGTACAGTGGTTTACGCACACCTTGCTTCATAAATATGAGTTTTTGTGGAATTTTCATAAAGTACACCATAGCGTAAAAGAGATGGGCTTTGCTGCTCATTTAAGGTATCATTGGATGGAAAATATCTTATACAAACCATTAAAAACTTTTGGGGTTATGATCTTGGGGGGCTTTGAGCCAGAACAAGCTTATATTGTTCATTTTATAGCAATTACAATAGGCCATTTCAATCATTCGAACATAAAAATTACATGGGGCCCTTTTAAATATCTTGTAAATAATCCAGTAATGCATTTGTACCATCATGCCTATGATTTACCCAAGGGCACCTATGGTGTAAACTTTGGTATAAGCTTAAGTATTTGGGATTATATATTTAAAACAAATTATATCCCTGAAGAAAGTGGTACTATTGAGTTAGGATTTAAGGGTGATGATGAGTTTCCTAAAGATTTTATTCACCAGAATATGGAAGGTTTTAGAGGGGTTAAAAAATAACTAAGGTTAAGGTTTTTAATCTTAACCTTAGTTATTTTATGCATAGGCCATATAGCCACCTTTTAAATCAATTATAGTTGTAAAACCCATTTTGTCGAGCTTTTTGGCTGCTCTTTTACTTCGCATACCAGATTGACAGTAGATATAGATCGGCGCTTCCTTATTAAATTTATTAAAAGCACTTTCAAAAAAAGAAGCATTGAAGAAATCGATATTAACCGCCTTCTTAATAGCACCTTTAGCGTATTCATTAGGAGTTCTAACATCTACTAATTGAATATTTTTAGTGGTAATAGCGACTTTGTATTCTGCAGCATTTATAGTTTTTATACTATCGGATTTAGCAGTTCCAAATAGAAAATTTAAGAATGACATAATTTATATATTTTTAAAAAAAAGGAAGTAGTCACAACCACATTACTACTTCCATTAAAACAACCAACCAATAAATTTTAAACTACTAAATAGTTTTAATTTATTATTGTAAAATTAAGGGTTGTTTATAAAAATGGAAGTAACATAAGTTACACAACTTATAAATTAATTACTTTGATGAAATTACGGTGTAATTCTATTTTTCCTAATTCTTCTAGTTTTTTTAATAGTCTAGAAATTACTACTCTAGAACTGTGTAAATCGTAAGCTATTTGTTGGTGTGTGTTATGTATGGTGCTGTCGTTTGTAATTCTGATTTTTTCTTTTAAATATCCCAATAAGCGTTCATCCATATTCTGGAAAGCTATAGAATCAATAGTAGTTAAAAGTTCGGTTAGCCTATTGTGATAACTTTCAAAAACAAAATTTCGCCAGGATTTATATTTCGCTGTCCATTCTTCCATTTTTTGAACAGGAACCATGATTAATTTAGTTTCTGTTTCCGCTATAGCTCTAATTTCACTAATAGATTGTGATAAGCAGCAGCTGAGCGTCATAGAACAGGTATCTCCTTTTTCTAAATAATACAATAAGAGTTCATCACCATCTTTATCTTCTCTTAATATTTTTATAGCCCCAGAAATTAGTAAAGGCATACTTTTAATGTATTCACCAATTTCAATTAATTTAAAACCTTCGGGTACTTCTTTAAAAGTTCCTACTTGAACAATTTCTTCAATTAGTTCTTTTTCAAAAATAGTTCCGTAATTATCAATTAAATCTTTTATCATATAAGGTAGAATTCAGAAAAAATAATGAATCTCAAATTTAAGGATAATATTGAAACAGTGTTTGCTTTATAAGGTGGTAAAAAACATAGATGCTATGCTCCTTAATTTGAGCGTATACTCATATTTTAACAGAAATAATTTCAATATTTTATTAAATCAATACATTTTAGTCTTATTTTTTGCTTAAAAGTTAAATATGCATATATTTGGTAAACCAATTTGGTGAACCAATTAAACTAACAGGATGAAACATAGTGTATTGTCAATAATATTACTCGTGGTGGTGTTCACTTCTTGTAATCCAGAATCTCAAAAAATTGAGATGGCAAATAATGTCGAAGAATTTAATGAAATGGTTAAGAATTTACAACCAGGAGATTCTATTGTTTTGGCAAACGGTATTTGGAAAGATGCAGAACTTGTTTTTGAGGGTAAAGGAACTAACGAAAATCCTATTACATTAACAGTAGAAGATAAAGGAAAGGTAATTTTAGAAGGCGCTTCAAATCTTCAATTAGCGGGTGAGCATTTAATTGTTAGTGGGCTTGTTTTTAAAAATGGATACACACCAACAAATGCTGTTGTTTCTTTTAGAAAAAACAGAGAAGAAATGGCTAACAATTCACGTTTAACAGAATGTGTTATTGATAATTTTAATAATCCAGAACGTCAAGTGCAAGATTACTGGGTTACCATTTATGGTAAAAATAACCGTATAGATCACAATCATATTGTAGGTAAAAAGAATTTAGGGGTAACCATGATTGTTGGTTTAGATACAAAAGAAAGCATACAGAATAATCATAAAATTGATCACAATTATTTTGGCCCACGTCCAACCTTTGGAAATAATGGAGGAGAAACATTACGCATAGGTACTAGTCATACAGCTTTAGAAAACTCTAATACCTTGGTGGAATCTAACTATTTTGATAGAACCAATGGCGAACACGAAATTATATCTAACAAATCTTGTCAAAATACTTTTAAATACAATACATTTTTTGAATGCACAGGAACCTTAACCATGCGTCATGGAAATGAAACCTTAGTAGATGGTAACGTTTTTATTGGTAACGGAAAACCAAGCACTGGAGGTGTTCGTATTATTAACGAAAAACAAACCGTAATTAATAACTACCATATTGGTTTAACAGGATACCGTTTTAGAGGAGCCTTTGTAATGATGAATGGTGTTCCAAATTCATCTCCAAATCGTTATGTGCCCGTAATTAATTCCAAAGCAAACAACAACACGTTTATTAATTGTGATCATATCTTATTTGGAGCTGGAAATGATTCTGAAAGAAGTCAAGCACCAAGAACTTCTGAGTTTTCTGGAAATATCATTTATAATGATAAGATAAAAGACATATTTACTATTGATGCTGATATAAGTGGTATTACATTTAAAGATAATCTTTTAGGTGAAAATGGAGAAACGAGTATTTCTAGCGGATTTGAAAATGCGGCAATCACTTTAGTTAAAAACGAACAAGGGTTCTTGATTCCTACTTCAGCTAAAATAAAAAATAAGGTTACGATTAGTCCAAATATAGCGACCAAAGAAAATACAGGAACAACTTGGTATTCTAAAGCAGATACAGGTGTTGCTCTAAACTCAGGAAAAACAATAAAAGTAGACGCTGGGATTAATACCTTATACGAGATTGTAAAAGAATCTGAAGCTGGAGATATTATAGCATTAGAAGAGGGTGGAACCTATTTAATCACGAAAGCGGTTCAAATTAATCACCCATTGACATTTAAAACCTCAGGAACAAAAAAAGCAACCATATTATTTGAACGCATGATGGCTTTTGAAATTCAAAATGGAGGAAGTCTATGGTTAGAAAATATAACTTTTGACGGTACAAAATCTCCAGACTATGCTGGTAATTCAGTAATCAGTACCAGTAAAAATTCCATGTTAGACAATTACAAGCTGTTTATTGATAACTGCGAATTTAAAGATATGGTGGTCAATCATTCTTTTGATGTTTTAAGAGTATCTAAAGGAACATTTGCAGATACCATTAGTATTCAAAATTCTACATTCAAAAATATTTCTGGACACATTGCTGCGTTAGATACCGAAACAGATGATATTGGAGCGTATAATGTTGAATATATGCTAATGAAAAACAATACCGTTACAGATATGGAAGGTGCTGCTCTAAGGCTATACAGAGGTGGAAAAGATGAAAGTACTTTCGGTCCATTTTTAGAAGTAGACCACAATGTGTTCAATAATGTAGGTTTTGGTAAGAAAAATAAATATAACGCCGCGATGTCTTTATATGGTGTTCAAGTAAATGATATAGAAAACAATATTTTTAATAATACTAAGGGTTTAAAAATGCACTTAGTAGTTGGAGAACCAATTGTAAATGTTATAAATAATGATTATTACAAGTCAGGTGAAATTGAAGTGACTGGTGATGAAAAGTATAATATAAAAAACCTTTATAATATAGAACCAACTTTTAAAGAAGGAACGTTTGAATTAACAGAAGAGTCTTCTTTATTAGGAAAAGGAACAGACCAAAAAGAAATAGGAATTATTGCCAATAACTAATTATGAAGTTCATACAAAGTATCACATTAAAACTCGTGCCTGCTGTACTCCTTATAAGCCTATTTTCTTGTAAAGAAGAAGTAACGGTAGTTTCAAAAGAAGAAGACAAGACAGCCTCAGAGCAAGGAGCACACCCTAATTTAATTTTAACAGCGCAAGGGGTTAAAGATATTAGGGCACAATTAGGGAATATTCCAATTTTTGATGCTACTTTAAAAGCTGTTCAGGAGGAGGTAGATGCTGAAATTTTTTTAGGGATAGATACGCCAATTCCTGAAGATTATTCAGGGGGTTATACACATGTTAGGCACAAGAGTAATATGATAATATTGCAAAAAGCCGGTGTTTTATATCAAATTTTGGATGATGAAAAATATGCGAAATACGTAAAAGACATGCTCATGCAATATGAAGCAATGTATAAAACATTGCCATTGCATCCAAAAACTAGATCTTATGCACGAGGAAAATTATTTTGGCAATGTTTAAATGATGCTAATTGGTTGGTTTATGTGAGTCAAGCGTATGATTGTGTCTACAATTATTTATCTGAAGAAGAACGTAATAAACTTGAAACTAACTTATTTAAACCATTTGCAGATCATATATCTGTAGATAGTCCGCAATTTTACCAAAGAGTTCACAACCATAGTACTTGGGGAAATGCAGCTGTTGGGATGATTGGTTTGGTAATGAACGACCAAGAATTAATTGATCGTGCTTTATACGGAATTAAAGATCTAAAATTAGATACGAAAGAAAAAGATGACGATGGGGGCTTTTTAAATAAAGACGGTAAAGCTGGTTTTTTAGCGAATATAGAAGAGCCTTTCTCTCCAGATGGTTATTATAATGAAGGACCATATTACCAACGCTATGCGATGTATCCTTTTTTAATTTTTGCGGAAGGATTACATAACGTTAAACCAGAATTAAAAATATTTGAGTATAAAGAAGGAGTGTTATTGAAGTCAATTAATGCTCTTCTAAATTTATCGGATGCAGATGGTGATTTTTTTCCGTTAAATGATGGTCAAAAAGGAATGTCTTACTATAATGATGCTTTAGTTACGGCGACAGATATTTCGTATTATTTTGGAACACAAGATCCAGGATTGTTAAGTATCGCTGAAAAACAAAATAAAGTATTATTAGATGATTCGGGCTTGGCAGTTGCACTTGGTATAAAAAATGGATTGGCAAAACCATTCGATAAAAAATCAATTAACTTATCAGATGGACCAGAGGGCACACAAGGTGGAGTTGGTATTTTAAGAAATGAAGACATAGAACTTGTTTTTAAATATGCAGCACAAGGCTCTAGTCACGGGCATTATGATAAGTTATCCTATTCATTATATGAAAATGGGGAAGAAGTGATTCAAGATTATGGTTTAGCACGTTTTGTAAATATCGAACAAAAAGGGGGAGGGAATTACCTAAAGGAAAATAAAACTTGGGCCAAACAAACGATTGCACACAATACCGTGACACAAAATGAAATGTCTCATTTTAATGGGAAATATGAAATAGGAAGTCAAAACCATTCTGTATTGCATTATTTTTCATCAGAAAATGATAACGTTCAAGCAGCTAGCGCAAAAGAAGTAAATGCATATCCAGGAACTGAAATGCTTCGTACGATGGCAATTATTAAAGATCCAGATTTTGAAAAACCATATGTATTAGATATTATGAAGGTAGTTTCTAATAAAGCAAATCAGTATGATTTTCCGTATTACTTTTTAGGACAAGTATTGAATACAAATTTCGAATATAAAGTGCCGGAAACCTTAAAAGCTTTGGGAAGCAAAAATGGGTATCAACATTTATATGTAGAAGGTACAGCGAAATCTGAAACGGAGAACACTAAATTTTCTTGGTTAAATAAAGGTAAGTTTTATACACTAACAACAATAACAGGCAATACGGATGAGTTACTTTTTACAAGAATTGGTGCAAACGATCCAGAATTTAATTTGCGACGCGAAGCTGCTTTAATGTTAAGGCGAAAAAACACTCAAAACACACTTTTTGTTTCTGCCATTGAAGCACACGGAAGTTATAGTCCAGTTACAGAATCTGCAGTTAATTCTAACAGTGCTATTACAGCATTAAAAGTAGTTTTAGATACAGAAGATTATACAGCGATAGCAATAACCAATGTAAACGGTACTACTAAACTGTTTATAACAGCAAACACGAACGCTGGTAAAGAGGCAAAGCATAACTTAAAAATTAACAATAAGGATTATGAGTGGTCAGGTCCTTATTGTTTCAAATAAATTAATCATAAAAAATAGAAAAATGAGTAGATCTAGTGAAAAATACGTCATTACAAAAGACATGGAATGGGAAGTTCTAGGCGGAGGAGTTTCAAGAAAATTCTTAGGGTATGATAATCAAATCATGATGGTAAGAGTAAAATTTGAAACAGGAGCATTAGGAGCTCCACATCAACATTTTCATACGCAAGCTACCTATTGTGTTTCAGGTAAATTTGAATTTGAAATTGACGGCGTAAAACAAATTGTAGAAGGCGGAGATGGCGTGTATATTGAGCCTAATCTATTACATAGTGCTGTTTGTTTGGAAGAGGGAGAGCTAATTGATACTTTTAGTCCTGTAAGAGAAGATTTTTTAAGTGGTGGTGAGGTATCTTATTTTGGAGATAAATCATAAGGAAAAAATCGGCTAGCCATTACTAGGGTTAAATAGCTATTATGAGTACAAGTTGCAAAGATTTCATGGAGTAATAATCTTTGAAATTATCATTAACGACAATTTTTAATTAATAAAATATCGAATTATCAATTTAGCTGACTAAAAATTCCACTTATATTTTTTTTTAACAAAGTAATAACATATATTTGGTTATTCAGATTGGTCAACCAATTTGGGTAACCAAATTTTTTTTAACTCAAAACTCAATTTATGAACCAAATAAAAAAAAAGATGCTATTAGAAAAAAGAAAATAAAAAAAGGACAAGCTTAGGGCTCGTCCTCTTATTAGAATCACTTCTTGTCGTAGGGAAGTAACTAAGATTACATTTATTGCTTTACACTAAAATGCTACTACAAAAATAGTATTTTTATAAATAACTTCTTCATTGAAATTATTGTGATTACGTAAAGCAAATACTATAGGAGATTTTATCCTATTGAAGTAGCTCAATAGTACTAACGTAACAAAATCACAAATGAATTTAAAAACTAAACTATTATTAATTGCAATAACATTGCTTAATATTTCGCTTTATGCGCAGGACAGCTACCAACTGAAAGGTGTTGTTTCTGACGCGAATAATGTTCCTATCCCAGGAGTAAGTGTTGTTGTAGCTACCACAACAAGAGGTACTGCTACAGATTTTGATGGTAATTATGAAATAACTGTTAAAAAAGGAGATATAATTAGCTTTTCTTCTATAGGCTATGGGAATAAAAAAGTTACTATATCTAACCAACAAACCGTAAATGTATCTCTAACTGAGGATGCAAGTTTATTAGAGGAAGTTGTTGTGGTAGGGTATGGTACTCAAAAGAAATCTACCATTACAGGTTCTATTTCTAAGGTGACAAATGAAACTTTAGATCAAATAGCTGTTTCAAGAGTTGATGAAGCGCTTATCGGTCAAGTTTCAGGGGTAAATATTCAATCAACAAATGCAGAGGCGGGTGGCGCTCCAACCATTACTATTAGAGGTGTTGGATCTGTAACAGCTGATTCTGGTCCTGCATTAGTTATTGATGGAGTTGTTGTGAGTTCAGATTTTCTTGGAAATCTTGATATGAACGATGTAGAATCTTTTGAAGTTTTAAAAGATGCAGCTTCTGCTGCCATTTATGGTAGTGAAGGTTCTAATGGTGTAATTTTGATTACTACTAAAAGTGGTAAATCAGGAAAAACAAAATTTAGCTATCAAACGTATACAGGTTTTAAGGAAGCACATGGTAGTGATGATTATAGTCAAACTGTTGCTGGCTGGGCTGCAATAGAACAAGCAGCAACTGGTACACTGACTAATGAAACGCAATATGCGCAATTATTAGTTGCTACTACTGGAGTAGATAGAAGTTGGCAAGATGTTTTCTTCGATGGAGGAAACGTTACTAGTCATTCCTTATCAGCGAGAGGTGGTTCTGAAGATACTAAGTTTAGTACCTCTTTAAGATACCTTCATGATGAAGGTGTTGTAATTACAGATGATTACAAATTATTTTCGGCGAATATGAAAGTAGATTCGAAAATTGGTGATAAAGTAAGATTTGGTATTAGGGCGACGCCATCTTATACTAAGCAGAGAACTTTGCCAACGTCAATACATAATCCAATACGTCAATCACCTTGGTTACCTATTTATCATACAGAAGAGTCACTGCAGTTTGTTAATAGAAACTCCCCTACTGATGATTACTATTTTCCAGATGTTCAAGTAGGTGATTATTTTAGAGAAGAACACTTGAGAGAACTGGATGTAAATGGTGATGGAGATGCAAGTAGACCTCGTACTTCTGGTGATTCAAACCCATATGCACAATATGTAGAGAGAGAGCATTTTGAGTATAATACGAAATTATTTGGCTCTACTTATTTAAGCTACGAACTTGCGGATGGCCTTACGGCTAAAACATCATTAGGTGTTACTTTGGAGCAACGAAAAAGAACAAGGTATGACGGCACATTGTACCATGCGAGTGGTGCTAGTAATTCAGCATATTATTTGGCCAACAGATTTAGAACTAGAATCATTTCCGATAATACCTTAGACTATTCTAAGACATTTAATGATGATCATGATTTAAATGTATTAGTTGGTGCTTCCATTCAAAAAAGAAAATCGGAAGAAAGTATTACTACAGGTAGTGGTTTTTCTAATGATTTACTTAAAAACTTTCAAGGTGCTACTTTAGTTGATTTACCTTCGGAAACAAACACGGAGCTAAAAAAGTTAGGATATTTTGCTAGAGTTAATTATTCATATGCGGGTAAATATTTACTTAATGCATCTATTAGACGTGACGGTAGTTCCGTTTTTGGAATAGCATCTAAATGGGGTAATTTTCCTGCGGTATCTATAGGTTGGAATGCTGCTAAAGAAAATTTCTTATTGGATAGTGAGGCGGTAAATACTTTAAAGTTTAGAGCTAGTTACGGACTTACTGGAGCTGAGAATTTTAATGTAGGTGATGATGTTGTAAATGCTTGGCCTTATTTAGCATTATTGCAAAATTCTAATTCAATTGATGAGGGTAGTATTGCTGCTGGTGTTTCTCCACTCAATATTGCGAATGCGTTATTGCAATGGGAAGCTTCGAAAGAATTGACTATTGGACTTGATTACGGATTTCTTCAGAATAGAATATCAGGATCTTTAGATTATTATAAAAGAACAAGTGATGAGTTATTATTAAATAATCCTGTTTCATACATTACTGGTTTCAATAGTGGTATTGTAAATTTAGGTGAAGTACAAAACTCAGGATTTGAACTAGAAGTGAGAACTAGAAATATAACCGGCGAAAAATTCTCTTGGAATTCTACATTCATAGCTTCTACCAATAAAAATGAGTTATTAAGTTTCGGTGATTCTAATAATGCATTAATTGAGGATGATTATGGTAGAAATTCTCAATGGATCAACAGAATAGGTGAGCCAATATCCTCTTTTTGGGGTTATGTGGTAGATGAAGAAGCTTTTGATGAAACTTCTTTTAGAACAACATATGTTGATAATCCTTGGAATCGAATTAACGGTCAATCTGATGATACTATCGTAAAAGATTTAAATGGTGATGGTTTAATTACAGAGGAAGACAAAACAATTTTAGGTAATCCTTATCCAGATTTAGTATATAGTTTTACTAATGAATTTAAGTTAGGTGATTTTGATTTTTCATTTATGGTTCAAGGTAGCTTAGGTGCTCAAGTGAATAATATCGGAGATCAATATTTCTACAATTGGTTTGGAAACAGAACAAGAAGTGGAGGAGAATTAGAAGCGGTTGCTGATGGTCTTGTGTCAGATGTTTCTTTTATTCAAGAAAAAGTTTTAACAAGTGAAGTCATTGCTAGTGCGGATTATTTTTCATTACGTAATGTAAACCTTGGCTATAACTTTCCAAATGATGTAACAGATCAGATAGGTTTAGAGGGCTTAAGGATTTATGCTACGGCTCAAAACTTAATTTATGTAACTGCAGATGATTATCATGGGTTTAACCCTGAACATGTAGATGGTAGTAATCCAAGAGCATATGGTTCTCAGAGAGCGGGTACACCTATATATAAGACGGTAACTTTCGGTGTGAACATTGACTTTTAATAAAAAAAAGAAAAAATTATGAAACATATAAAATATTTAATTGTTGCGCTATCCGTATCCGTATCCGTTTTTGTTTCCTGTGATACTGATGAGTACTTAAACCCATTACCTGATACCGCAGTTGCAGTAGATGGTTTCTTTCAATCAGATGCAGATGTGTTGTCTGGAGTTATTGGAATTTATGATGCCCTTCAAGGGGTGAACAGTAACACAGAATCAAATATTGGTGATGTTAATAGAGGAGTTCAATTTGAGCATCTTTTGACTGAGCACCGTACAGATAATACTAGAAATGCAACGCTAGAGGGTTCTAAGGCTGATTTTCATAGGTATGTAGTTAATGCAAATAATGTAGAATCGGAAGATTATTATGCTTCTATGTATGAAGTTATTTTCAGAGCTAACAATCTTTTAGATTTTATTGAATTTGCAGATGAAAGTAATCAAGAAAAGTATACAGCTGAGGCTAAATTCTTAAGAGCTTATGCATACTTTAAATTAGTTAGAATGTTTGGTGATGTGCCTTTAGTAACTTCGGTTGTAGGGCCTACAGAGAATGAATCTCTTTTTACTAGAATCCCTGAAGCACAAGTTTATGCTCAAATTGTGACTGATTTACAGGAAGCAGTTAATGTCTTAGATAATTCATCTAAGTCAAGAGCATCGAAAGCTGCTGCACAAGGTATTTTGGCAAAAGTATATATGTCACAGCCAAGTCCTGATTATTCTTCTGCACAACAGTTGTGTGAGTCTATAATTAATAGCTCAAATTTCGATTTAGAAAGTAATTTTCATGATGTATTTTATGATGAATTAAATGATGAAATCATTTTTGCTATTCAATACGAAACAGGTAATAGTGCTGAAAGTCAAAGTTTTTCAGCAGAATTTACTTCTTCTACTCGTGCAGGTTCTGAAGATGGTCAAAACATTGTTAATGATAACTTAGTTGCTGATTTTGCACTATATGGAGGAAATAGAACTGCAGAGTCTTATATTACTTTCGGTACTTCAAATGAAGTAATAAAGTTTTTACCAGAAGGTTCAGACATAACAACTACGCCTCCTACGTACGGTATAAGTGCTCGTGATGCGGGTAACGATTATATTGCTTTGCGTTATGCAGATGTGCTGTTAATGCATGTTGAAGCAATTATGGCTGGAGGTGCATCGACCAACAACGCTGCTGCTTTAAGTTCTTTCCAAGCGGTGAGAGATAGAGCAGGTTTACCAACTATTGTTTCTATTATCACTAAAGAAGATCTTTTAATAGAAAGAAGAGTAGAGTTAGCATTTGAAAATCAACGTTGGTTTGATCTACTTAGATTCGGTGTTGCAGATGCTGTATTGAGTGCTCACGCTACTGAAATGGGGTATATCTTTGATGCTAGAAAATTATTATTGCCTATTCCATCCAGAGAAATAAATATAAGCGGAGGTCTTTTAACACAAAACCCTGGATATTAATCTCTAAATACTATTAAACTATGAAAAATAAACTAAATATTTTCCGCAAGACAGTCTTGTTGCTTGCAAGTATAATCGTAACAAGTTCTTTTGTTAGTTGTGTTGGTTCTGATACTTTCAGAGATGAATTGGCAGATACGGGATCTAAAGAAGATACTGTATTTCCAGCGGCAAACTTTGATTATACAGCAGATCAAGAGAATTTCAAATTTATAAACTTCACAGATCTTTCTACTGAAGCAGCTTCTTATGCATGGGACTTTGGAAGTGGAGCCACCTCTACAGAAAGAGATCCTTCTAATGAGTTTGCTGGTGAAGGTACATACCCAGTTACATTAATTGCTAGTGATGGTAATGGCGTATCTTCAACGGTTACTTTAGATGTCGTAGTTGTAGATGAGTTAGTAGCAGCTTTTCAATGTCAAGATTTCTTATGTGATCCTAGAACGCCTTGGGCCGGGGTAGATAGAGGAACTACTAGTTCTTATTCAGCAAGTTCTTCTCCAACACCTCCAGATGACAATGGTGCTGCTAAATTAAGTAGTAGCTCAAACTTTCTTGATCAAAGTATACGTGTAGTTTCAGGAGCTACCTATGAAGTTACATTTTGGTATGTAAGTAAATCTTCTGGTACTTCTGCTGGAGCACTTTTAATTGAAGATACTGATACTGGAGATGACATCCTTAGTCAAGCTATTCCATTATCTGCTAGTGCTTCTAGTTATGAAGAAATTTCATTCAGATTTACAGTAGGTGATGAAACAGAGAACATAAGATTTAATATTGAATATGCAGGTACTGAAGTTAGATTTTCTAAAATTAGTATTGATAGAATATAGTTATTGTTTCCATTAAAATATTAATATAGAAATGCTTAATTAATTTTATAAAAAGTATTTCTATATTAATTAATGGAGTTTTACATTCATTTTTCCCATGTTGATAACATTGGTTTATAGTATTGAGCATCATTAATATTATCAACATCTAGGAGTAAACAAATAAACAAACAAAAAATTATGAATTTATTAAATAAAGGAATAAGTGCTCTGCTAATAACAGGCCTTATGATGTCATGTGATGACGATGAATTTATCACAATTGCTCCAGTAGAATCATCAGGTGGTACAACTACAAGTGTGTTTTCAAGTTTCGAGGTAGAATCGAATGGTGATGGTACTATTGTTACTGTAACACCATTATCTGTTGGAGTTGATTCTTATGAAATTGATTTTGGAGATGGCGGAAGTATTGTAACTGCATTACAAGGCCAATCTGCTTTCTACGATTATCCTAATATTGATGCTTCGGCAGACTATACGATAACTGTAACTACAAAAGCAGATGGTCAGAGTGATATTATCAAAACAGAAGATATTACAGTGAATCATACTGTGCAATCTATAGATAATGCTCCTTCTTCACCAGATGTTAAATTATATAATTTATTAAATATATTTACTGATGCTAGTTCTTTTGGTTCATCTGGGACTGGTGGTAAAGCGGTAGTTTTAGAATCTGGAAACAATTTAATTGAATTTTCTAGACTACATAGTGATACAGGGGTTTTTGCATTAAGTGATGAAGTTGTTGCTGCGGATGCTTTTTATAGCGGTGTAGGATCAAATGATATACATTTTGATGTGTATTCCGAATTTGCAACCGGTATAAATAAATTAAAAATAACGTTGGTTGATAGTACAAATTCTACAAGTCATGTTATTGATAATATTGATTTAACTGATGGTGAGTGGACTAGTCTTGATTTTGACTTATCTACAGATTTCTCATCACCAGTTGTTCAATTTGAAACGATATTATTTGAATTAGGTAGTACAGGTACTGCAAATGATCATGCTACAATTACTGTAGATAATATGTATATGTCAAGAATGATAGGATCAACCATTCTAAATGGTGATTTTGAAGATGGTTCAGATTTCTGGAAATGGTCAACATTTACAGATGGAGACACCAATCCTTTTGGTTCTAGTTCTGATGGTTCTAATTTAAATTATGATGGCACCGATAATGGAGGCAAAACAAAAGGAGCTAAATGGTCTTCAAGTCAATCTGGAGGAGAATTTAGAACTTCTAGTTCTAGATATGCATATCAAGAACTTAATTTAACACCTGGAGCTTCTTATGTTTTAGAGTATCAATATGCTATTAAGAGTGATAGCGGGACTGATCCAGTAGGTGGCAGAAAAGTAGTCGGTTTAATTCTTGACGGTCAATATGATGATGGAGCAGATGCTGTTGATAATCTTGGTGATAATTTAGGGTTTAATGAAGGGTTTGTAGCTCAGGGGAAATTCTCGGATACAACTAATGGTATCGGTACAATTGTTCAAATTCCATTTACAGCTAATTCTAGTGGAGAAGTTGCTATTATGTTTTATGCAGTGACTCCAGCAGATGCATGGATTGATAATGTTAAAGTTATTCAACTACCATAATTATAAAATGAATAATACCCGAAAAGAATTCATAGTTTTTTTGACTATACTACTTATTTCTGTTAACGCTACTTCTCAAGTAATGAAAAGTAGCGTTACAGATTCGGTTATTTTGGTGGAAAAGAAAAAGAAGAAGAAAAAAAGTAAAAAAGTAAGACTTCCAAAAATAGATTTAAGTCATTGGAAAGTAACTTTACCTGTTTTGAATGATTTTGGAAAGCCTTATGAAATAAGTCCTCCTGAAATTAAAGACTTTGCCAGTAATGCAATAGCAAAACCTTATATGTATATAGATTCTACTAAAGGGGCTATCGTTTTTCATGCACTGCCTACGGATTCTAAAACAAACAATACCAAGTATTCAAGAAGTGAGTTAAGAGAGCAAATGGTTCCTGGTGATAACAATACCAATTGGACCTTTGAACAAGGAGCTAGAATGAAAGGAAAATTAGCAATGGAGGAAGTTACCAAAGATGCTGATGGAAAATACCATAGAGTTATCATCATGCAAATTCATGGTAGATTAACCAATGAACAAAAAGAATTAATAGGAGCAAAAGACAATAATGCCCCACCCATTTTAAAAATATATTGGGACAAAGGAAAAATTAGAGTCAAGACTAAAGTATTAAAAAATAAATTTGTTAATAATACAGCAATCTTACTTGATGAAGCTTGGGATGATGATGAAGGATACAATTTTCCAACCGAAGTAGGTTTTAGAAAATTCACTCTTGAAATAAAAGTAGAAAAAGGTAAAATGGTAGTTATTTTAAATAATTCAGAATATGCCGTTTATGAAGGAGTAGATATAAATAGGTGGAATGTTTTTGAAAATTATTTTAAAGCAGGAAATTATTTTCAGAGTAGAGACAAAGATTCTCATGCTAAAGTCAAGTTTTACGAACTAGAAGTATCACATTAAAATCTATTAGCATATAAAAATATATAAGACAGAATTGGAGTTAGTTAATTATAGTGGTTTATGATCTTGATTTTCAGGGTAATAAACTCTTTTTTGAGTATTTAAAATATGTTGATTTTTAATCTAAATAATGTTTTTATACTCGAAATAAATGTTATATTTTTAACAAACCAATCTGGTTAACCAATTTTAGAATTCATTTTATTATTATGAAGTTAGAAATTATTGCCAAAAATGAAAATCAGGATATTCAAAAAGAAATTATAGCTAATATCAGAGAGCTTATAAGTTATAAGAATCTTGAACCTGGTGATAAGCTACCTTCAGAAAGAATGCTTTCAGAAAAATTCGGAGTAAGTCGTAGCAATTTACGAGAAGCTATTCAGAAATTAGAGTTTTATGGTTTACTAAATTCAAAGCCACAAAGTGGAACTTTTATAGCAAATATTGGGGCAATCGCGATGGACGGAATGCTAGAAGATATTCTAAGGTTAGAGGAGCCTGGTTTTAAGTCATTGGTAGAAACTAGAATTTTATTAGAATTAAAAACAGTAAGATTAGCAGCCCTTCGTAGAACAGATGAAGATTTAAAATTGCTAAAAGCAGCTCTTGATGCTTATGAAGCAAAAGTAAAAGATGGGAAGGATGCCGTACAAGAAGATTTATTATTTCATTTAGCCATAGCAAGGGCTAGTGGTAATAGTTCTATGAATACCTTTATGTTAATTATTACCCCTGAAATCATCACCAATTTTGAGAAGTATCATGTATGTAATAGTAATCAATCCTTATTAGGAATAAAAGAACATACAGAAATTTTTGAAGCTATTGAATCTCAGAACCCTCAATTGGCTAAAGAAAAAATGAAAATACATTTTAAAATGCTATATCAGTATTGTTATAATACAGACGATATAAAAATAGATTAAAGACCAATCGCAAATAATTTTAATCAAAGATTAGAATGCGTTAATAGCTATATAATTTTTTTGATAACAGGTGACTTTTAAAAATAATATTTTTATTAGTTAGGTGTTTATTTTTAAATTTTAAAAATAACTTAAATTAACTATCTGATATTTAAGTATTTGAGTAAGTTGTAATAATTAAGGAAGAGATTATGAAAGTAAAAGGATTAAGATGGTGGGTAGTATGTCTCGTGGCTTTGGCTGCGGTTATCAATTACATAGATAGACAAGCTTTTGGAGCGCTTTGGCCTAACATTGCTAAAGACTTATTTCCAGAAATGGGGCCGGATGATACAAAAGTCATATATGCTACCATATCAGCTGTTTTTATCTTGTCTTATGCTGCTGGTCAGACAATATTTGGAAAGATATTCGATTGGATAGGTACTAGAATTGGTTTTGCACTGTCTATAGGTATTTGGTCTATAGCAACAATGATTCATGTTTTCGCAAAAGGCATGATAAGTTTTTCAATTTTTAGATCAATCTTAGGTATTGCAGAAGCTGGTAATTGGCCAGGAGCAGCTAAAGCTAACGCGGAATGGTTCCCTACCAAAGAAAGAGCTTTTGCTCAAGGTATATTTAATTCGGGTGCTGCAATTGGTGGTATTGTAGCTTATCCCGTTATTGGCTTGCTATCTGCTTATTTAGAGTGGAAAGCAATATTTCTTTGTGTTGGTTTATTAGGTTTATTATGGTTGTTGCCTTGGCTTTTCATCGTAAAGTCATCACCAGAAAAACATCCTTGGTTATCAGAAGATGAAAAAAAGTATATTCTCTCTGGTCAAAAAAACCAAGACATAGATGAAGATGGAGACTATGATGATGGTTATAATCCAACCACAGGAAAATTACTTAAACATAAAGAGAGTTGGGGAGTAATCATAGCTTCTGCAGCTATTGATCCTATCTGGTGGTTATTCATCGTTTGGATTCCTATATATCTTAATGAGGTTTTTGGTTTAAATGTTAAAGAAATTGCCTTCTCAGCATGGGTACCTTACGTGGGAGCTATGTTAGGAGCATGGTTTGGAGGACTTTTAGCTCAAAATAGATTGAGTAATGGTTGGTCAGTGGATAAAACACGTAAAATGGTAATTACATTAGGTTGTTTAATTATGATACCTTGTTTCTTCTTATTAAAAGCACCTGGATCTGCAATGAATGCAGTAATTATTATGGCAGTTTTATTATTTGGTTTTCAAACAGCTATAGGAAACGTTCAGACCTTACCTAGTGATATGTTCAGTGGAAAAATAGTTGGGACTTTATCTGGATTTGCAGGTACAGCAGCCAAATTAGGAGCTTTTGGGTTAACGATCTTAATACCTATATTAACAAAAGGAGGGAACTATACATCTGCGTTTTTAATAGGGGGTGCTTTGTCGGCGATAGCACTTATGGCAGTTTGGGTATTGTGCCCTAAAATAGAACCGTTAAAGCCTAAATTAAAAAGATAAAATAGAATAGTTTAAGTGAATTAGTTTTTAAATATAAAAATGAACAAAATGAGTGAGAATAAAGGAATGGTAGCTGTAGTAACAGGTGCAACTGGTGGTATTGGTTTTGAAGTAGCAAAAAGATTAGGTAAAGATGGGTATACTGTTGTTTTAAACGGTATCGAAGATGAAGCAGGAGCGAAAAGAGTTGAAGAACTTAAAGCTGAAGGAATTGAAGCTGAATATTTTGGTTTTGACGTTACAAAAGATGAAGCTGTAACGGAAAACATTACTGCTATCGGAAATAAATATGGTAGAATCGATGTATTGGTAAACAATGCTGGTGGTTTAGGTGGAAGATCTAGATTTGAAGAAATGACAACTGAATTTTACAGATTTGTTATGGCATTAAATCTTGATTCTGTATTTTTTGCTTCAAGAGCAGCAATCCCTTTTCTTAAAAAAGGAAATCACCCTTCTATAATCAACTACACATCAAACGCAGGTTGGACAGCAGGTGGACCTGGAGCAGGTATCTACGGTACTTCTAAAGCAGGTGTTCATGCTATTACTAGAGCTTTAGCTAAAGATTTAGCTGAATACGGAATTAGAGTAAACGCAGTTTCTCCGGGGACTATTGATACACCTTTCCACGCGCAAATTAAAGCAACGAAACCAGAAGTTTTTGCTTCATGGGCAAATAATATTATGTTAGGAAGATTAGGACAACCAGAAGATGTTGCTGGTGTTGTTTCTTTCTTAGCAAGTAAAGATGCCTCTTTTATTACTGCAGAAACTATCCAAATTGGTGGTGGTCAAGCATTAGGAATCTAAATAGCAGATTAATATTAAGTTAATCAGTGCATTTTAAATAATAAAGCTACAAGTTTAGAAATTTAATTTCTTTCTTGTAGCTTTTTTTGTTTAATAGATTTTTGAGGAATCTCTTATAATTAGTTCTGCTTGTAAAATTTGTTTGTCAAGCGTTTGTTTTAAATCTTCAGTATCCACATGTTTTAAAAAAGTTTCTGCAGCTAATTTACCAATTTCCTCACTATGTTGGTTAATACTAGAAAGGGTAGGGGTTAGCATAGCGGTAAATGGTTCATCGCCAAAACCAACTAGAGCAATCTCATTAGGTACCTTGATGTTATTTTCTTGTAGCACTTGTAATGCTCCTAAAGCAGCATAGTCACTGGCAACATATATGGCATCTGGCCTTTCTTTTAAATCTAATAGTTGTTGCATTTTTTTACGACCATCTTCTGTGGTAAGACTACTTTCAATCAACAATTCATCATCTGTAGGTAAATTGTGTTTTTTAATAGCATCGATATAGCCTCTGATTCGGTTATTGAAAATACGCGTATGGCGGTATCCTCCAATATGAGCAATCCTTTTACATCCTTGTTCTATTAGGTGTTCTATAATTATGTGACTACTATCGTAATCATTGATTCCTATATAATCAACGTTCAAATCATTTTCTCCACGGTCAAATAAAATAAGCGGAATACCCTTAGATTTAATTTTTTCGAAGTATTCTAAGTTAGTAGTTTCATTAGCCATAGAAGCTATTATGCCATCTACTTGGGTAAAGAGTAAGGTATCAATATTCCGACACTCTTTTTGATAAGATTCATTAGACTGTGTAATAATAATATTATACCCTTTTTTATTGAGTACTTCTTCAATATTCTGGATAACCGATGAGAAAAAATTGCTATTAGTCCTTGGAACAATAACCCCTACCAAATTACTTTTACCACGGCGTAAAGCGCTTGCCAGGTGATTAGGCTGATAGTTTAAATCTTTCGCTACTTTTCTAACAGCTTCTTTAGTTTTTATACTAATTCTAGAGTCATCGTGTAATGCTTTAGAGACAGCTGCAGTAGAAATACTTAAAGCGTTTGCAATATCTTTTATTGTAGTTTTTTTATTTGCCAACTTTTTCTATATTTGCTTAATCGATTAAACAAATATATTGTAATTAAATTAAGGAATCAAAACTGCTTTGGTAATTAGAGGTTTTGATTTTTATTTGATGAGTTGCTTAATCGATTAACCTATTTGATATTTAACTTAAAACAATACCTAAAAAATGAAAAAAGTTGTAACGTTCGGAGAAATTATGCTTCGTTTAGCTCCAGAAGGATTTTTAAGATTTTCACAAGCAAGTAGTTTTGATGTTGTTTACGGTGGAGGAGAATCTAACGTAGCAGTATCATTAGCAAACTATGGTGTTCCTGTAGATTTCGTAACGCGTTTACCAAAGAATGATATTGGAGAATGCGCAATGATGGAAATGCGTAAGCGCGGTGTTGGCGTTGATAAAATTGTATGGGGTGGCGATCGTTTAGGAATTTATTTCTTAGAAACAGGAGCAGTATCTCGTGGTAGTAAAGTGGTTTATGACCGTGCACATTCTGCAATTTCTGAAATTAAGCCTGGAATGGTAGATTGGAAAGCTGCTTTTAAAGATGTTGCTTGGTTTCATTGGACAGGTATTACACCAGCTATTTCTCAAGGTGCTGCAGATGCATGTTTAGAAGCGGTGAAAATTGCTAGCGAAATGGGAGTTACTATTTCTACAGATCTAAATTATAGAGCAAAATTATGGACCTACTGTGATGATGCTCATAGAGAAAAAGTAATGACTGAACTTACCTCTTATTGTGATGTTGTCTTAGGGAACGAAGAAGATGCAGAAAAGCATTTTGGAATTCACCCAGAAGGTTTAGATGTACATAAGAATGGTCATGAGGTAAAAGCAGAAGCTTTTTTATCTGTATGTAAGCAAATGATGGAGAAATTTCCAAGAGCTAAGAAAGTTATTACAACGTTAAGAGGTTCTATTTCTGCATCCCATAATACATGGGCCGGAGTTTTATATGATGGGAAAAAAATGTATGAAACACGTCAGTACCAAATTACAGATATCGTAGATAGAGTAGGTGGTGGTGATTCTTTTATGGGAGGATTAATTTACGGATTATTAAAATATCCTGAAGACGATCAAAACGCATTAGATTTTGCTGTTGCAGCTTCTTGTTTAAAACATACAATTAAAGGGGATGCTAACTTAGCAACTGTTTCGGAAGTTGAAAAACTAATGGGTGGTGATGCTTCTGGTAGAGTAGCTAGATAATTAATAAACATATAAAAAATGGCTTCTAAATCTATATTAATTATTTGCGGCGGAGGCCCAGCACCTGGTATAAATGCTGTGATAAGCACAGTTGCCAAAATCTTTTTGAAAGATGGCTACCGAGTTCTTGGATTACATGAAGGTTTTAAAGGAATTTTTTCTGAAAACCCTGAAATAAAAGAATTTGATTTTGCACATGCAGATCGTATATTCAGTCGTGGTGGATCAACACTAATAATGAGTAGGTTTAAGCCAAGTGATGAGAAAATCAACACAGAGCTTTTTGCTCAAAATAATGTAAAACTATTAGTCAGTATTGGCGGTGATGACACCGCTTCTACGGCTAATAGAATTACAACATACCTATCTAAGGAAAATATTTCTATAGCCAATATTCATGTACCCAAAACTATAGATAATGATCTTCCCTTACCGGATAGAAATCCTACATTTGGTTTTCATTCTGCTAAAGATGAAGGTGTTAGGATTGGTAATACCACATATGAAGATGCGCGTACGAGTCAGAATTGGTTCGTAATGTCAACCATGGGTAGATCAGCAGGGCATTTAGCTTTTGGTATTGCTGCCAGTTGTCATTTTCCAATGATGGTTATTCCAGAAATGTTTAATAAAACCGAAGTGACTTTTGATAAGGTGGTTCGTTTAATTATTTCATCAATAATCAAACGAAAAATAGAAAACATAAATTATGGGGTAGCACTAATCAGTGAGGGTATTTTTCATATTATGCCAGATTCAGAGCTCCAAAATTGCGGTATTAATTTCACCTATGATGACCACGGACATCCTGAACTTGGTAATGTAAGTAAATCTCATATTTTTAATATGCTGGTTCAACGTAAATTAAAGGAGCTAGGAGTAAATATTAAAAGTAGACCAGTTGAATTAGGGTATGAACTTCGCTGTTGCAGGCCTATTGGGTTTGATTTAACGCTATGTACTTTATTGGGACTAGGAGTTAAAAAACTGTATGATGAAGGAATAAGTGGTTGTATTGTTACGGCAAATTCTAAAGGAGAAATAAGTCCTTTATATTTAAAAGATTTACAAGATAAAGAGGGTAAAATAGCACCTCGTTTAGTAGATATTAATTCTGAATTTGCAAAATTGTGTTTCCAGAATTTACATTATTTAACTGAAAGTGATTTTGATAAAGCAAAACAATACCTTGACAATCCTAAAGATTATTATTTTAATGATATTTTAGAAGATGCATACTAAATTAGCTTTAATGATATCCGTTAAAAAAGTGTAACAACTTTCAGACGGTATTAATTCAGGTATATCTACTAGATGATTTTTTTGAGAATTTAACTAAAAATAGCGCTTAAACCTTGGTTTAAGCGCTCTTTGATTTATTACTATTCACAAGCTTACAGTGGCACGCTAATGCCTAAACTAATATTACGACCAATATTCGTAATGCCATCATATTTTAAGCGTGATAAATGTGATACATAATTTTTGTCCAGTAAATTATTTCCGCTTATTCTTAGATCCATAGGACTATTAAAAATAGTGATAGTACCTCCTAAACCAATACTTAATAGGCTATAACCATCTGTTGTTGTTTCAAAAAGACTTATTTGATCTTGTTCAAATACAGATTTTAAGGTGATAAATGTATATCCACTATTTATACCTCCAGAACGTTTATTAAATTCGCCTCTAAGCGTATTTGTAATACTATTTGCAGGAATTAAAGGAAGATTATCACCATCCTTTAGCTTTCCGCGTACCGTTTGAAAACTGCTTTCAAAATGCAGCCAATCTAAAGGGTGCGGGTGAATATGAATCCCAGCCTCTCCTCCATACAAATTGGCATTTTGTTGGTTGTACGCAAAAACTTGGTTACCTTCTATTTCATCTCCTGTAGGAGCAATAAAAACATAGTCGTTTATTGAATTATAGAATCCGTTGGCATAAATTTCAAAATGTTCATTTTTGTATTCTAGAGCAACATCAGTCTGTATATTTTGCTCATTTTTTAAATTAGCATTTCCTATTTCATACCTATTAGTACCTTCATGAACTCCGTTAGATGTTAATTCTGCTAAGTTAGGAGCTCTAAACCCCGTAGCGAGATTAAGTCTAGCGACAAAGTTAGTGGCAAAGTTTGCTTTGTATCCCAATGCAGCATTAAAACTGCTAAAATCTCTATTTAAAGCAGCAATATAGCCTTCTTCTCCGAGTGTTCCGTTAGCATCGCCTTTAATGGTCCGGTGATCATAGCGCAAGCCGACTTGAATATCATTAAATTCATTAAAATGAAGATGTGAAGTGCCAAAAAAACCAATATCATTGGTGGTCGCATCAGGTACTAAAAGCTCCTCTCCAAAATTACTATTGTTTTGGTGTAAGCCCTGTGCGCCTAGAATAGTTTCTAAGATGCCATATTTAGGGGCATGGTATTGAATATTATAGTTAAAAGTATTTAGATTCATATGTAGCGCAGCGCCCTCTTCATCTTCTTCAAATTCTTTTCTAATATTAGAAGTATACCCCAATGTAACATCAAGGATAGAGGCATTAAATAATAAGCTACTTTTAGAGCTTAAAATATGATTATCTATTGTCTGGTTTGGTTTTATAGGTGTTCTATTTGTGCTTTGTTCGCCTATTTCTTCTGGTATTCCTAGATTAGAATTATTATAATTGTAGCGTACTTCAGTTTTAAAATTCGTGATTTGGTATCCAATTCCAGATTTTATATCATACTCTTTAAACCTAGAATTTGTTACACGTTCATTATTACCAGTTTTGTAATCAGTATGTGAAGTAATTGCTCCACGTAATAAAAAACGGAAGTTATCTGTAGCAGTTTTAACTCCTGCATTTGCGCTAATTCCTTGTGTATTGGTAAAATAATTGAGATTAACATCGCTTTCAGTAGAATTTGGAAATGCAAATTTTTCAGGATTTAAATACAATACACCACCCATAGCATCTGAGCCATAGAGTAGGGAAGCAGGTCCTTTGATGACTTCAACACTTTCAATTCCTGCATCATTTACACCTAAGCCATGTTCATCCCCAAATTGTTGATTCTCTAAACGAATGCCTTGTGTGTAAACTAAGACTCTGTTGGCATTTAAGCCTCTAATTACTGGTTTTCCTATACCAATACCTGTAGAAACACTTTCTACTCCTGGAATAGTAGAAATTCCATCAGCTAATGTAATTGACCCTTTGTTTTTTAAATCTTTTATATTAGCATACTCTACTTTCATTACATTTTCACTCTGTAATTTGTGGAAAGGGGTAGAAATAATAACTTCTTCCATTTCAATAGCACTTTCTTGTAATGTAAAGTCATTAATTATTTGTTTGCCATCTATTAAGATAGCTTTAGATATTGTTTGATATCCTATATAAGAAACAACGATTTTGAAGTTTCCTGAGGGTAAATTTAAAATTTCATAGCTGCCATTTGCAGCTGTAACTGATCCCTTTTCTAATTGAGGAAAATAAATTGAAACTTGTTCTAATGGCAAATTTGTGCCCGCTTCTTTGATGGTGCCTTTAAGTGAGTTTTGTGCATATACAAAACTGTTTAACATTGCTAAGAGCAATGAGAAATATATTTTATTCATAACTAAATATTTAATTTAAATGATTTTTAATTCTTTTAAATGCAGAGTTATGAGTGTATTGGAGGGCCTCTAAGTGAGAAATGAAGTTGTTGAAATTCGCTTAATAGAAAGTAGAATTTGTCATTTACCGTACTATGAAATTTGGATTCAATTAGCGTAAAGCTATAAAGTTCTGGAGTAAAATACGTTGTAATGTGGTATTTCTGAAAGTCACAATCAAATTCAGTTTCATGAAAATGGACTTTAGTTTTTTCATGGCAGGTTTGTTCTTTATGTTCAAAAATGGCATGAGATGTCTTCGCAATATCAGGAATACCTAAAGCTACCAGAAGACAAATTGCAATACAGGAAAGAAAAAGGTTGGTAAAATTATTCCCCATTATCCAAAGGTACTAAAAGTAAAAGCTATAAAATTGTTAAGAAAGATATAAGATTATTTAAAAAGAAACCCTAGTCCTAAACGGCCTAGCATTTTCTTCTCAAAATTCCAGAAAAATTTAAATTGACCAAATAACCAACCAAAGGCTACTAATAATATTTGATAGATAGGAAAAATGATTAAAATACGAACAGTCCAATAGAGTACAGAAAAGTACCAATCATCTGAGAAATTATCTCGTGTAAATCCAATATAATCTAAAAGAGGTCTCGCAATTTTTAGTGCTGATGATCCTGTAACTGAGAAAACAATTAGAATCATGATAATACCAAAGTTAGACTCTATTCCCCAGCGTTCTTTTAATTTTTTCATAGCATTTTTAAATCGCTTGCAAATATAAAATTATATACGGGGATAAAAAGAACCTAAGCGTTGATTATATTTTCTTTGGAAATAAATAAAGTAATTATAAAGTTTATAGTTTACTTCATAACCATAATCTGTAAATGAATTATAGTTAATACTCATTTCATATAAATTAGGATCAAAGCGTTGGGGTTGCTGTACTCTCTGGTTCCATTCAAGGACCCAGATTGCATTTCTGTTCTCTAAATAATTTTGAGAATAATACCCTTCTGATTTGGCAATGCTTTGCAGCCAAAAATTAAATCCAGGCTCAATAATGATAATTTCATAATCACTTTCGTCATCTGCAATAGTAATTGTATCCCCTTTTGTTTGATGAAAAGCTTCATTTTCTTTATCAGAAACGTCATTTAATGTTTTAGTACCTGTACAGCTCAATGCTAATAAAATAATAGCGGCTATAAAAATAGTTAAACGAAATACATTATTTTTCATAGCTTTAAGATACAAAAAAAGCTGAATATGAAATTATCCAGCTTTTTAATCATTTTATGTAAGAAGGTTTATTTTCCGAAAAGCCCACCTAAAAGACCTCCGATACCACCTTTTTTACCACTAGAACCCATTACCATTCCTGCAACATCGTCTAAAATGCTACCATCGCCATCCGCATCTAATAAAGAAGTGATTAAACTTTGGTTTTCTTGAGGCTGACCACCAAGCATACCGCCTAATAATGCATTCATTCCACCAGCATCACTGACATTGTTTTGGGAAGTTTGTTTTGATAAAAAACCCATTAAAATAGGAGCTGCAATTTTTAAAATATTAGCAACAGATCCCGCATCAACACCAGATTTTTGGCTTAATGCACTTTCTACGCTTTCTTGTTTAGAACCTAAAAGATGCCCTAAAATTCCTGCGCCATCATTGGTTACAGCATCATCAACTCCACCACCAAATAGACCACCTAGGTTATCTAATATACTTCCATCATGTTTACCACCTTGTAGTGCACTCATTAATCCTTGAGCACCTTCTGGAGTAGAAACGTTTTTTTTCATAGCGCCTAATAACAATGGCATAGCCATACTAAGTACATTTGCAGTTTTTCCTTCTGATTCTCCAGTTTGCCCTGCAACACCGCTAATTAATTGTTTGCCCATTGGGCCACTTAATAAATCTAATAATCCTGACATTTTATAGTTTTGGTTTTTTTATTTTCTCTAATTTACAAAAAAGAAGTAAATTCTTTCTTATTTGATAAGAAAAAGGTTGTTATTTTAGTAATGAGCTAATTTTAGTTGCTAATTCGACACCAATTCTGTCTTGAGCTTCTTTAGTAGCTGCACCAATATGTGGAGTTAACGAAATATCAGGGTGCATTAGTATTTTTATTTCAGGTTTTGGTTCAGATTCATATACATCTAAGCCTGCAAAAGCAACTTTACGAGATTCCATAGCATCTATCAAAGCTACTTCATCTAAGGCGCCACCACGAGCTGTATTGATGATACCGACACCATCTTTCATTAGCTTAAATTCATTTTTACTAATAACATACGCCTTTTGTTTAGGAACATGTAATGTAATGAAGTCGGCAGATTTTAAAACGTCTTCTTTGCTATGGTTTTTTAAATTGAATGTTATTGTCTGATCATCGTAAAATTTTAAAATCACAGAAGTTTCCTCAATTTCAGAATCATGATAAAGTACTTTCATGCCAACTCCTAACGCAATTTTAGCGGTAGCTTGCCCAATTTTTCCAAACCCTATAATCCCTAATGTTTTACCTCTCAATTCAGACCCACTTGAATAGTCTTTTTTAAGGTCTTTAAATCGTGTATCGCCATCTAAAGGCATAGTTCTGTTTGAATCATACAAAAAGCGAACAGCACCGTATAAATGAGCAAAAACTAACTCAGCAACAGATTCAGAAGAAGCTTCAGGCGTATTAATAACATGTACCCCTTTTTCTTTAGCGTAAGCCACATCAATATTATCCATGCCAACACCACCACGACCAATTAATCTTAGTTCAGGGCACTGGTCAATTATATCTTTTCTAACTTCGGTAGCACTCCGTACTAAAAGTGCTTCAATTTTATGCTTATTTATGTAATCTATAAGTTGATTTTGTGCAACATTTACCGTTAAAACTTCAAAGCCATTTGATTTTAATGCATCAATCCCAGCTTGTGAAATTCCATCGTTTGCTAATATTCTCATTTTTTATTTTTATAATTTTAAAGCATCAAATAAATTTATTTAATGTTTATACCTATCCTTTTCGTTCCATCTCACTCATAACATCTACTAATACACCAACACTATCTAGTGTTAAAGCATTGTACATAGACGCTCTATAACCCCCGATAGATCTATGACCGTTAATTCCGCTAACACCAGCTTCTTTCCAAGCGGCATCAAAAGCAGGCTTTAATTTCTCATCAGTAATACTGAAGGTTGCATTCATTGTAGACCTGTCCTCTATATTTGCATAGCCTTTAAATAAAGGATTCAAATCTATTTCAGAATACAATAATTGTGCTTTTTTATTATTTATTTCTTCAATAACAGCTATACCACCTATACCTTTTAACCATTCTAATGTTAACATAGAAACATAGATAGGGAATACTGCTGGGGTATTAAACATACTTTCCTTAGCAATACTCACTTGGTAGTCTAAAATAGAAGGGATTTTACGGGATACTTTCCCTAAGATATCTTCTTTGATTACCACTAATTCTGTTCCTGCAGGACCCATATTTTTTTGCGCTCCAGCATAAATTAAATCGAATTGAGAAAAGTCCATTTGTTTAGAAAAAATATCAGAACTCATATCACAAACCAAAGGAATATTTACTTTTGGAAACGTTTTCATTTGAGTTCCATAAATAGTATTATTAGAAGTTACATGTAAGTAATCTAAATCGTTAGGGACACCAAATATTTTTGGAATATGGTTATAGTTTTCGTTTTTAGAAGAAGCTACTTCAACTACTTCTCCGAAAAATTTAGCTTCTTTGATAGCGTTATTTGCCCAGGTACCTGTATTTAAATAACCAGCTTTTGTTTCCAATAAGTTATATGCAACACGAACAAACTCCATGCTAGCTCCACCTTGTAAAAATAGTGCTTTATAGCCTTTACCTTCTAAACCAAGTAGTTCTAGGGCAAGTGCTCTAGCATTCTCCATAATATCTACAAATTCTTTACTTCTATGAGACATTTCTATAAGAGACAAACCTGAACCGTTGAAGTCTTGTACTGCTTCAGAGGCTTTTAATAAAACTTCTTGTGGTAATATACACGGTCCTGCGCTAAAATTATGCTTTTTCATTTGTATTTTATTTTGAATTTTTGGTCCTATTAGACCTTGACTAATTATTGAAAATTTATTCTAGAAAATAAATTTAAGTTGACAAAGGTTATAAAATTTATGCAATTTAAAGTAGATTATCTAAAAATTCTAAGAGTTTCTTAACAAGAAAGCAATGGTATCTACATTATCTGCATAGTCTGTTAATTTTGGACTTTGTGTTTGTCCAAAAATAACTTCAGTATCAAAGAGACCTTGAGAAACAATGCACTGTATCTTTTCTTCATCTACGCGTAATTTCTCTTTTAGAATTTCTATAGTTTCATATTCTTCATAGAAAAGGGAAGCGATAGGCGAGGAGTAACTCTCATCCTTTTTTAAAATTAAGAATCCATTTTCTAAAAGTTTAAAATTACTCATCAGGTATACGGCTTTATTATAATCATAATTGTTTGCATATTTTGCTTGCTCAATTATGGGATGATATACGTATAAGGATTCAAAAAATAAATCAAAATTATATTCTTTTGGAACAAAAAGCTTAGCGACACTCCGGCAACCTAGCCCATAATAAAGAAAAATATCTTCACCTAAGGCTTTTAATTGTTCAGCCGTTTCATTGCCTGTTAATACGGCTGCAGAATTTCTATTCTTGCGAATAATATGGGGCTTATCTTTGAAGTAGTGTTCAAAATAACGTGCTGTATTATTACTACCTGTAGCTATTACACTATCAAAGGCGGGTAGTTTTTCGTTTTCAAATTGAATGTAACCTTTAAACTCAGGAGCTAAATTTATCAAAATAGCAGCAACCTGTGGTAATAAAATGTTGTCGTTAGAGGAAAGTTTTATTAAAGCTTTGTTTCCTGTTAATAAAACACAAATAACATCATGAAACCCAACCAATGGAATATTACCAGCCAAAATAAGCGCAACTGTTTTAGGACTATTATTTTCTTGAAAGTTATAGGTTGCTAGCCAAGAATTTAAGTTTACTTCTGTTAGTGCTTGACCCCAACTCGCAAAACTAAAAAGTATATTTTCTCGTGTAAACCATCCATTTTTATGTTTAGCTAACGCAATTTTATCTTCTAAGGTGTTAAATGAACCAGTAGAATGCTCATACTTATCTTCCATATTGTTAGCAGAATCGCAAAATTCTCTAAAAAAAGTACCAAGTTTAACAAAAGCTTTAATTCGTTGTGTATGGTCTGTCATTATATTTGTATAGGATTGTATTAGGTTTTACCTTTGTGCAAAAGTATAGATACTGAAATAAATTCAATATAAATACTGGAATTAATTTAGATAAGAAAAAGAAAATATGGCAATTATAATAACTGATGAGTGTATAAATTGCGGAGCATGCGAACCAGAGTGCCCAAATACTGCAATATATGAAGGAGCAGATGAATGGCGTTATAGTGATGGTACTTCATTAAAAGGACAGGTTGTTTTACCTAATGGTAAGGAAATAGACGCAGATGTTGTTCAAGAACCTATTAGTGATGAAGTATATTACATATCTCCTGATAAATGTACAGAATGTGTTGGTTTTCATGAAGAACCGCAATGTGCAGCTGTATGTCCTGTAGATTGTTGTGTACCAGATGATGATCATGTAGAAACGGAAGATGTTTTGTTAGGTAAACAAAAATTTATGCATCCAGAAGGATAAGATTACGTTTTAACTAATAATAAAGAGCCCGAATTACTTATGTAGTTCGGGCTCTTTTTGTTATTACAATTTATAATACCGTTGTAAATAAAAAAAGCTACCCAGATAGGGTAGCTTTTCAGGTTGACTAATTACTAATTAAAACCTATAGTTAATGGATAAGTTTAGCATAGTTCCTAATTGACTAAAATGGTAACCATCATAAGTCATTTGTGAGTAACGTTGATTGAATGTAATTAAATTAGATTGCTCTTGAATAGATGTTATTCCATAATATGTTAACGAAGTATCATCAATTAAAGCTTGGCCTGCTGCATTTTCTGCTTTAAAGCCCCATTCAGGTAAAACATTAAATAAGTTATTGATGTTTAAGGCTATTGTAAGTTTTTCAGTAGCATTAAAATTAACACCTAAGTCTGATACAATTTTAGGAGTAAACTCTGTTCTTAAGTTTTCGTCTAAACCTTGTTGCTTAAATGTGGTTTTACCGAAGTAAGTATTATTAAAAGAGAATCCGAATTTATTAATATTATAATTAGCTCCTAATATCCACTTTGTTTTTGGCCTAGACGTAAAGAATAAAGCTTCTTGAGTAGCGTTAACTACAGATTGACCAGCGTCTTCAACTAATTGAGGGTTTTTGACAGCTCCATCTCGTTCGTTTTGAATTGTGTAATTTCCAGATAAAGTGAAATCAAGTGTTCCGTCTCCTAGACTAATATTTTTGTAGTTTGCAACAAAATCTATTCCAGATGTTTTAGTATCTAATGCATTAACAAAAAAGCTAATATCACTTAAATTATTATTATTTAATACTTGATCTAATGGAGTATTACCTATACTGTTTCCAACAGCATCAGTTGCAGTAGCTCCAATTTCAGTACTTAATACGATACGGTCTTTAACAGCAATATTATAGTAATCAACAGTAACATTAAAGTTTTTGTTTATTTTGGCACCTAAACCAACAGTGAAGTTAGTAGATTCTTCAGCATCTAATTGAGGTAAACCAAGTATGTTAGCAGTAGAGGAAACGTTGTTAACTAAACCACCAACTTGAATACCTTGACCAGGTACAAAGCTATATTGTGCTTTTTGAGTGTAAATTTGGTGCAAAGTAGGAGCTCTAAATCCTGTTGAAACAGAACCTCTTAAAGTTACCTTATCATCCAAAAATTTATATCTAGAACTTAATTTCCAAACAAAAGCATTACCGAAGTCAGAATAATTTTCAGTTCTAATAGTCCCATTCAGTAAAAAATTATCTGAAACATCGTAAGCAATATCGAAATATCCTCCAAAATTATAACGGTTAAATTTACCAGAGTTTTCTGGGCTATTACCAGCAAAAGAATCAGCTCCACCACCATCATAAGAAGCTAAACCACCTTCAATTATTTCAAATGTTTCAGTTCTAAATTCAGAACCAAACCCAATACTAATTTTATCAGATAAAATTCTAGATATATCAATGTTTCCTACATTGTGAGAAAAGCTAGTTCCACCAGGACTAAAAGACCTTTGGCTGTTTGACCTATATAATTCAGAACCTTGAGAAAGTTCTCCATCATCTAAAGTACCATTACTATTTGCATCTACCCAAGTAGATGGTGAATATACTTCGTTTGCATTATGCGAGTTATTTACATTGTAAGTTTGAGTGTTACCACCTGTTGTAAAACTAACATCAACATTCCAATCATTTTTTACAGTTTTAAAACCAATTGTAGCATTGTAATCAGTTAAAAGACCTTCAAAAGTTGGTACATAACCATCATAACCATTTACGGTATTTGGGTTGTTACCAGGGAAAAAATCTGCTAAATATTCAGACCCTTCACTTAATGGCTTCCAATAAGGAGTTCTGTAGTTAGCAAAACTATTTACTTTTTTATATACATAAGCAGCGTTTGCATATAAGTTAGTGTTTTCGCTTAATTCATAACCAGTATTAATTTCAAATTTGGCGGAAGCAGTTTCAGGAGAACCATTAATATTTCCTGCATCTGGTCTTCTTCCTAAAAATTCTTCTGTAGTAGCTAATCCTTGAGCATTTGAGGCCAAAATAGCAGCATTACGTGTGTTGTAATCTGCTGTGCCAACGTAATTGTTTGTAAATTCATCAACTGCTTGAGGAACTGTAAAACCAGTTAAATCAACTCCACCTAGCAATGAACCATTTAAGTAACTTCCATATGAGTTAGGGTTTGAAGATGTGAAATCGGCAGCATCTCCAGCAGCATTTACAGTACCAGGTCTATTTGATTGGTTAACTTTAGATAAATCAATAGTATAGTTAATAAAACCTTTATCATCACCAATACTAGATCCATTGTTTACAGCAATACCGAACATTTCCCCATCACCTTCAGTAGTGATACCTGTTCTAATAGTTGCAGAACCTTCATTAGCACTATTTTTTAAAATGATGTTCATTACACCTGCAATTGCATCAGAGCCATATTGAGCAGAAGCACCATCACGTAAAATTTCTACTCTTTTAATCGCATCAGTAGGAATTGCAGAGATATCAGCACCTGTTTCACCACGGCCTGGAGAAGTTTGAGTATATAATAAAGAACTTAAGTTTTTACGCTTACCGTTAATTAATATTAATGTTCTAGAAGGTCCCATGTTTCTAATTTCATAAGGATCTAATAAAGATGTTGCATCATTAACAGGAGTTTGTACCGTATTAAAAGATGGAATTTTATACTGTAAAGCTTTATCAAAAGAAGCTTGACCTGTAGAGGTTAAATCTTTTGCGCCAACAACATCAACAGGAAGAGGTGAGTCTGTATTTGATCTTGGAGCAGTTCTAGAGCCTACAGCAATAAACTCATCTAATTGGTTACCTTCAGATAAGGTTATATTGATTGTTGATTGGCCTCCGATTTTCTTCTCTTTGGTTTCAAAACCAATGTAACTAAATACCAAAGTTCCATCACTTACTGCTTCAATGGTATAATTACCATCAAAATCTGTTGTCGTTCCATTTGTTGAGCCTTTTACAACAATATTTGCTCCCGCCAAGGGGATACCATCGCTGTCTTTAACGGTTCCTTTTATCTCGCTTTGCGAGAAAAGGCTTGTAACACTAAAAACTAGTGTTACAAGTAATAAATTAGTCAATTTCATAAATAGTGATTTTAAAGATTAATTAGTAAATAAGCTATATCTCGTTGTGAGGAAAGATATAAAATAGTGAGTATTTATAGGAATTTTATGTATTATTAAATCATAAAATTCTTACTTTGTTAGAATTTGAAGTTTATACCAGCGCTTAGTGTGGTACCATTAAACCCAAATTGATTTACTTCCCATGGGTACTTAAACCGACCGCCTAGGTCTGTTGAAGCATCGCCTTTGTTGTCTATTTCGTCAGGATATACATTCAATAGATTGTTTACGCCAACATTGGCGCTTATTTTACTTGAAAAATTATAGTTGAGAATAAGGTCCGTAATAATTTTACCAGAAAAAGTTTGATCTTTATCAATATCTGTAGCATGTTGCCACGTTACTTCTCCAAAATACGTGTTGTTAAATACAAACGTAAGGTCTTTAATAGTGTAATCTAAGCCAAGAAGTATTTTTGACTTGGGTCTGGCAGATATGATTCTCGATTTTTCTTTTCTATTAAAAATATCATAACCATTTTCAGTAAATATCGTAGGAGCATTAATTTCTCCTTTAATTTCTGTCTTATTATAATTTGCGGAAAGCGTAGTGTTTAAATAACCACCGGCCATAGAGATATTCTTATAGGAAGCTACTAAGTCTACACCATTTGTAGTAGTGTTTACTGCGTTCACAAAAAATTTGAGACTTGTTATTGAATTGTCTAATAAAATTTGTTCCACAGGATTAGTAGTAGCATTATCACCATCAAATCCTATTTCGCCAGTAAAAAGTACCCTGTCATCCATTTTTACATTGTAGTAATCTAATGCTAAGGTGAAGTCATTTGTAATTTTATAGGTAAGTCCTGCAGAAATATTTTTAGAAGTTTCAGCAGTTAATTGTGGTACCCCTAAACCGTCTCGTATTACTGGGTCTACATTGTTAAATGTTCCTTGGTTAGATATCGTATTACCGGAAACTAGTGTTTGTACATTGCTTAAATATATTTGATGTAATGATGGTGCTCTAAACCCAGTGCTGTAGGATGCTCTAACAGCTCCTTTACTTTCTCCGAATAAATATCTAGAGCTTACTTTCCAAGAGCTGTTACTACCAAAATCACTAAAGTCCTCAAATCTAATGGCTCCACCTATTAAAAAAGCTTCTGTTATATCCCATTCTAAATCCCCGTAAACACCAAAATTATTTCTATCGGCAATAACAGCATTGGATGGTTGTAATCCAGGGAACGATTGTACTCCTCCAGAGACATAGGATGCAGGTTCACCTGCTATAGCAGTAAAACGTTCTTTTCGTATTTCGGCACCAAAACCGATATTTAAAGTGTTGAATCCTCTAGAAAAATCAAGATTGCTTAAAGTGTTGCTAAACGTATATGCGCCAACATCAAATGTTGTAGGGCTATTTGCGCCTAGTGCAGGGTTAATACTATTGCTTACCGTATAATCTACCGCATTTCTTCCATAAGTACCACTTAAATCTACATTGAAGCCCAAAAGCTTAGTTTTGATTCCTACACTAAAATTATTATCTCTTATATCTGTTTCAAAAGTGGGCTGAAAACCTTGGTATTGACCATTTCCATCAAATAAAGGATTATTTTCTGGTGAATTTTGTCCAGGAACACCTGGCCAGAAAGGAGTTCTGTACAAAGCAAAACTTGTTCCTACTCTATAGTCAAAGCCTCCAAATGCATAAAATTCTCCATTACCATTTTTAAAAGGTACTCCTGCATTGAAAAAGATATCTGCTTTTGAGTATTCGGGTTGGCCAACAATAGCACCTTGATCTGGATGTTGCCTTTGCCAATCTGTTTCGCCATTTAAAATTTGTGATCCTGTAGCAATTTGACCATCTGAAGCTAAAAAGCCATCTGCAGCTTGTATTGGAATTTGCCCTGAATTGTATAGACCACCAAAAAGACCATCTCCTCCTGGGGTTCCTGATCTATCTGTTTTATTTTGATTGTAGAAAGCTAGGGTTAAATTTAAATAACCTCCATTATCCCCAATAGTAAGACTTGAATTTAAATCTACTCCAAAATTAAATCCATCACCTTCTGTTGTAATACCAGTATTTGCGGAAACACTTGTGAATTCTACTCCTTTTTTCAATACCATGTTAATTACCCCAGCAATGGCATCAGATCCATATTGTGCAGAAGCTCCGTCTCTTAATACTTCTATGCGTTCAATTGCCGCGGCTGGTATACTTTTAAAATCAGTACCAACTTCACCTTTTCCGGGGGTATCATTGATGTATACTAATGCGCTTTGGTTTTTTCGTTTTCCATTAATTAAAACTAAAGTTCTACTAGGTCCTAATCCACGTAAATCTGCAGGATCAAAATGAGCAGTAGCATCCGAAACGGTTTGGTTGGTAGAATTAAAAGAAGGTACTTTGTAAGTAAGCATCTTATCTACTGTAGGTTGCCCTGTACTTTTTAATTCAGCAACACCAATATTATCAATTGGTACTGCAGATTCAATGGCTGTTCTAGGTTTAGAGCGATTACCAACCATAATAATCTCATCTAACTGTTCTCCTTCGTTTAAGTTTACATTTATTGTAGTTCTCCCTGCTATTTTTTGTTCTGTGGTGTTATATCCTATATAACTGAAAACTAAAGTTGCATCGTCGCCCACAGGTATGGAATAATTGCCATCAAAATCTGTTGTTGTTCCATTAGTAGTACCTTTTTCAATAATATTAGCGCCTGCTAATGGTATCCCATCTTGATCTGTAATTTTTCCTGAAACAGAATTTTGAAGTGCTAAAAAACTTAAAGAGGTATTTACTTCTTGTGATTTTCTAACCTTAACTTTTTCAAGAATACTTCGTTCATTCTTTTTCCCATATACTGCATAATATTTATTTCCTAGATATTCAAAATCAAAACTTGTTTTTTCTTCAAGTTTAGTAATGATTTTATCTAATTTATCATAATTGTACTCTTTAGGATTTAAGGATGAACCTGAAAGAATTTCTGGGTTATAGGTAAAATAAACAGTATGCTTCTTGCTTATTTCGTCTAAGAAAGTTGCTAATGCTATTTTTGCGTCTTCCTTTTCAATGTTAATGGGTTCATTTGCAGTAACATAATTTATTTGTGTTACCACATAAATGAATAGAAGCAGTATTTTGGTTGGAGTTCTCCCGTTCATAATAGTAAATTTTAGTTGTTCGTAATTACTAAGTTATTGTCAATATGATTGATCTTTATTCCTGCAGATTTTTCTATAGCCTTAATACAGATTTTCAAATTTCCGTTTGGAATACCTCCAGTAAGTATTATTTTTTTAGATTTTTCAGTTTTAAATTCTGTAGTAACACCATAAGAATTTTCTAAGTAGTGCATCACTTCTAAAAGAGAAATATTATTAAAGACAAAGGTTTCTTCTCTCCAAAAAGAATAATTCATGTCCGAATTAATTTTTTTATGAGAAAAGAGGTCACTTTTGTTAGAATAAATAGCAATTTCTCCTGGATTCATTTTTTTCTTAGATCCATTTTTTAGCTCTAATTGTATTGACCCTTCGTCTAAGAGTACTTTTGTTTTTTCATCTCTAGTATTTACATTAAAATGCGTACCAAAAACTTCAACCTTAAGATCGGTTGTGGTTACCCAGAATTTTGCTTTTGTAGAGGGTTTAGATTTTACTTTAAAATAAGCTTCTCCTTGAAGTAATACATTTCTAGGGTTTTGTTCGTCATATTTTAATTCTGAATTACCATTTAAAACCACAGTAGTACCATCAGATAATTTTAAATTTATAGTTTCTCCAAAACCGGTTTTTTGAACTACGTATGAATTGCTTTCCTTTAAATTGTAAAAAAGAAGAAGTAAGGTTGCTATAAAAAAAGTAACTCCTGCTAGAATGTATTTTGGTAATTTTGATTTTCTTGTTGGAATAGTAAATTCAGGTTTGCTCGTATCTATTTTAGATAAAACGTCTTTTAGCTTATCTTCAATAAAGTCTGATTCAAGAGTGTTGTTTTTAAAATTGATACCCAATATGATATCCCGAGCAGTAAATACAATTTCAGCATAGTCAGAATTTGCATCAATCCATTTATTCCAAAATGCTACATCATTTCTATTTCTTTTATATACCCAATTTTTAAATGAGGTATCCTCTAAAAGATTCTCTAAAAGATGTTGTTTACTCTCTTCCATGCTTAATTTTAATAACTAGTTATGCCGTTACAATAGTAAAGAGAGGGGAGTGTGCTTTTTATACCCTATGAATTTATAAAAAAATAAAATTATTTTTTCAAAATAGCAGAAAGCATATTGTTTTCAATGGTTTTTCTAATTTTCGAGAAAGCTTTTTGAAGCGTGTTTAGAACACTTTGGTAAGAAATGTCCATTGTGGTAGCAATTTCTGACATGGAGAGTTCACCGTAATATTTTAAATAGATAACTTCTCTTTCTCTTGGCGAAAGGGTGTTTAATATTAAGGTAATAGAACTCGTTTGCGCAAAGGAGATTTCTTGATCGATTTTTAATTCTTCTGGAGAAAAAGCAAAACTATTAGAATTTTGTTTCTCAGAATTAAAATCTGTAAAATTTCGTTCCTTTTTAAGTGAAGTAAAAAGAGCTCTTCTAAAAGAGATAAATAAATATGATTTAACATTTTTTACATCACCTATAGTTTTCCTATTATCATGGAGGTAAACAAAAAATGTCTGTAGACAATCCTCAGTAACGCAAGAGTTGTTGCAAAGCTTTAATCCGTAATTATAAAGTGAGGAATAATATTTTTTAAACAATAAAGAGAATGCATTAGTATCCCCTTGTAAAAATAAGGACCATATGATTTCTTCGTTATTTATAGACATAAAAATATTTTGTTAGATTTTAAAAGTATAACATTAAGGTTAAAAAAAGGTTAAAAAAAGGTTAAATTAGTAAAATAATTGATTATTTATGATTTAAGAGGTTAAATAATTACAGTTTTATAGGTATAATCAACTTTATTTTTAATTTTCTTTAATATCAGTTGTAGTGTTTATATTTAATGGTAAAGATTATATTTGCACTTTCTTAAAATAAAGAACTGATGAAAGCAGGAATCGTAGGGTTACCAAACGTGGGGAAATCCACACTATTTAATTGTTTATCGAATGCAAAAGCACAAAGTGCTAATTTTCCATTTTGTACGATAGAACCAAATATAGGTGTGGTGAATGTTCCAGATCCTAGATTACAAAAATTAGAAGAATTAGTAGATCCAGAGCGTGTATTACCTGCTACTGTAGATATTGTAGATATTGCGGGTTTAGTTAAGGGAGCAAGTAAAGGAGAAGGTTTAGGAAATCAGTTTTTAGGGAATATCCGTGAAACAGATGCTATTTTGCATGTTTTACGTTGTTTTGATGATGATAATATTGTACATGTTGATGGTTCTGTAGATCCAATAAGGGATAAAGAAACGATTGACATGGAGTTGCAGTTGAAAGATTTGGAAACTGTAGATAAAAAACTTGAGAAAGTAAAAAGAGCTGCTAAAACAGGAAATAAAGAAGCGCAGAAAGAAGAAGCGGTTTTATTAGCCGTTAAAAAAGGGCTTGAGGAAGGTACTTCTGTTAGAGCAATTGAAATTGCAAAAGAAGATCGTAAAGAATTTGTTCATCCACTACAGTTTATTACAGATAAGCCGGTAATGTATGTTTGTAATGTAAATGAAGAAAGTGCTGTTGACGGAAATGCTTATGTTGAAAAAGTAAAAGCAGCGGTGGCCCATGAAAATGCAGAAGTAATTTTCTTAGCGGTAGGAACAGAAGCAGATATTACGGAACTAGAAACTTATGAAGAACGCCAGATGTTTTTAGAAGATTTAGGACTTTCAGAACCTGGTTCTGGTAAATTAATTAGAGGAGCTTATAAACTTCTAAATTTAGAAACTTATTTTACAGCAGGAGTTAAAGAGGTTCGGGCTTGGACTATTCCTGTAGGAGCTACTGCACCACAAGCGGCAGGAGTTATCCATACCGATTTTGAGAAAGGATTTATCCGTGCAGAAGTTATTGCATATGATGATTATGTAGCTCATGGTAGTGAAGCTAAAGTAAAAGAAGCGGGTAAGATGCGCGTAGAAGGTAAAGAGTACATTGTTAAAGATGGTGATGTAATGCACTTTAGATTTAACGTTTAAACCATTATTTTTTTGGGTATCGTATTTTGTTAAGCTAAGTAAGTTTAGAACAGATGCGTCTTTTTAAATTTGTTTAGATGTTCAAGAATTCATCGGCAAGTAGGTTAGGGGGTGTATTTGCAATTTTAGGAGTTATTCTATTTTCTGCTAAAGCAGTAATTGTAAAGCTTGCCTATCAATACCATATAGATTATCTAACACTATTACTTTTTAGAATGGTATTTTCATTACCATTCTATTTAGTTATAGCGTTTTGGAAAAAACCAGCACATCTAGAAATAATAAAGAAAATTGATTGGTTTTGGTTGGTTTTCTTCGGGTTTATAGGCTACTATTTGGCTAGTTTGTTTGATTTTATAGGTTTACAGTATATTAAAGCTGGTTTAGAACGAATTATACTTTTTATATACCCTACGATAGTTGTGCTTATTTCATGGGTGTTTTTTAAAAAGAAGTTAAGTAGAAACCAATTAATAGCACTTATAATCACGTATTTAGGGGTCATAGTCGCTTTCTGGGATGAAATAGGTCTAAAGGGAGAGGGAACAATTTTTGGCGGGTGTCTAATTTTGTTTAGCGCAATTACCTATGCATCCTATTTGGTAGGCAGCGGTTGGTTAATTCCAAAGTTTGGAACACTCCAATTTACTTCGTATGCAATGATTGTATCTACTATCGTTGTAATCATTCATTTTTTAATTAAAGGCGATTATAACTTTTTTGATTATCCTAAAGAAGTCTATTATTTAGGTTTAACAATGGCCATTTTTTGTACCTTAATTCCTTCTTTTTTGGTTTCGGCAGCAATTGAGCGTCTAGGGGCTTCAACATTTTCTATATTTGGAAGCTTAGGACCAGTAGCAACAATTTTGTTAGCTTTTGTTTTTTTAGATGAACGGGTTACTTTCTTACAGTCAATAGGTATGTGCGTAGTTCTTTTTGGTGTAACTTTGGTTGCCTTTAATAAACGTAAAAATAGCGAGGTTTAAAGTTGTATATTGTAGCTTATGTATGTTTTGTAAAAAGCAAAATTCGTTTGATATATTTTGAAATTATGACCTATCAACAAAAACTAATTTGCTATTGTTGATTACTTTCGTTTCAGGATGTTTCATCTTTCAATTACACTTGTTATATTAGCAACACTTTCGAAGAAACCCCAATCATGTCAGAAAATACAGATTATACAGAAGATAATATCCGTTCACTCGATTGGAAAGAGCATATTCGTATGCGACCTGGTATGTATATCGGGAAGTTAGGCGATGGTTCTTCTGCAGATGATGGTATTTATATTTTATTGAAAGAAGTAGTAGATAACTGTATTGATGAATTTGTAATGGGTTCAGGTAGAACTATAGATATCTCTATTAAAGATAATCTAGTTTCTGTTCGTGATTATGGTCGTGGTATTCCCTTAGGTAAAGTGGTAGATGTAGTGTCTAAAATGAATACTGGAGGTAAGTATGATTCGCGCGCCTTTAAGAAATCTGTAGGACTAAACGGGGTGGGTACCAAGGCAGTAAATGCTTTGTCTACCTTCTTTAAAGTGGAGTCTTCTAGGGATAATCAATTAAAGACGGCCGAATTTCATCAAGGAAATTTGGTGCAAGAAGAAGGTCCGGGAGAAACTTCAAAAAGAAAAGGAACAAAAGTTTCTTTTATCCCAGATGAAGTAATATTTAAAAAATATAAGTATCGTAACGAGTATATAGAGCGAATGCTCAAAAATTATGTTTATCTAAATCCAGGGTTGACTATTGTTTTTAATGGTGAAAAATTCTTTTCTGAAAACGGACTAAAAGATCTTTTGGAGGATAATAACAACATGGAAGATATGTTGTATCCAATTATTCATTTAAAAGGTGATGACATAGAAGTTGCAATAACACATAGTAAAACTCAATATAGTGAAGAGTATCATTCCTTTGTAAACGGACAACATACTACGCAGGGTGGTACGCACCAGTCAGCATTTAGAGAAGCGATAGCGAAAACTATTCGTGATTTCTATGGTAAATCTTATGATGCATCTGATATCCGGAAATCTATTATTTCTGCAATAGCAATTAAAGTAATGGAACCTGTTTTCGAGAGTCAAACAAAAACAAAACTAGGTTCTACGGATATGGGAGGAGAGTTTCCAACCGTAAGAACATATATCAATGATTTTATAGGTACTAAGCTTGATAATTACCTTCATAAAAATCCAGACACCGCAGAAAAGCTGCAACGTAAAATTATGCAGGCAGAGAAAGAACGTAAAGATCTTTCTGGTATTCGTAAGCTAGCAAGAGATAGAGCTAAAAAATCGAATTTACATAATAAAAAACTACGCGATTGTCGGGTACATTTGGCAGATATTAAAAATAATAGGTATTTAGAAAGTACTTTGTTTATTACAGAGGGAGATTCTGCTTCTGGATCAATAACGAAGTCTCGGGATGTAAATACACAAGCTGTATTTAGTCTTAGAGGTAAGCCATTGAACTCCTACGGGATGAGTAAAAAAATCGTTTATGAAAACGAGGAATTTAACTTATTGCAAGCGGCACTGAATATTGAAGATTCAATGGAAGATTTGCGTTACAATAAAATTGTAATAGCAACAGATGCCGATGTTGATGGGATGCACATTCGCTTGCTATTAATTACATTTTTCTTGCAGTTTTTTCCTGAGTTGATAAAAGAGAATCACCTGTATATTTTACAGACACCCTTATTTAGAGTTAGAAATAAGAAGCAAACATTTTATTGCTATAGTCCGGAGGAGAAAAAAGCGGCAATGGAAGCATTGTCTGGTAAACCAGAAATTACCCGATTTAAAGGCTTAGGTGAAATTTCTCCAGATGAGTTTCAGCATTTCATCGGTGAAGACATTCGTTTAGAGCCAGTGATGTTAGATAAGAATATGTCTATAGAGTCCTTATTGGAGTTTTATATGGGTAAAAACACTCCAGACCGCCAAAAATTTATTATAGAAAATCTTAAAGTAGAGTTAGACCTTATAGAGGATAACTAATTATAAACCAAAATAATACGATTCTTTCTGCATGGAAGAGAATGAAGAGCTTAACGAAGAACATTTAGAGCCTCAGGATAACCAAGAGAACCAAGAAAATACCCAAGATTCTTTAACGAAAGTTACAGGAATGTATAAGGATTGGTTCTTAGATTATGCCTCTTATGTAATTTTAGAGCGTGCAGTACCGGCAATTGAAGATGGTTTTAAGCCAGTTCAAAGACGTATTATGCATGCCTTAAAGGAATTAGATGATGGGCGTTATAACAAAGTAGCGAATGTAGTAGGGCACACGATGCAGTATCACCCACATGGGGATGCTAGTATTGCGGATGCTATGGTGCAAATTGGCCAAAAAGATTTACTGATAGATACACAGGGAAACTGGGGTAACATTCTTACTGGGGATAGTGCTGCGGCTTCGCGTTATATTGAAGCGCGCTTGTCTAAATTTGCATTGGAAGTTGTTTTTAGTCCAAAAATTACTGCATGGCAATCTTCTTATGATGGTCGAAAAAAAGAACCTACAAATCTACCGGTTAAGTTTCCATTGCTTTTGGCACAGGGAGCAGAAGGTATTGCAGTAGGTTTATCTACAAAAGTACTGCCGCATAACTTTATTGAATTAATAGATTCTTCGATAAAACATTTGAAAGGTCAGAAATTCACCATTTTTCCAGACTTTCCAACTTCAGGAATTATAGATGTTAGTAACTATAATGACGGAATTAGAGGGGGGAAAATAAGAGTTAGAGCAAAGATATCACAATTAGATAAAAGTACACTGGTTATTAATGAGATACCTTATGGTACTAACACTTCTTCTTTAATAGATTCTATCTTAAAAGCAAATGAAAAAGGTAAAATAAGAGTTCGTAAAATTGAAGATAATACAGCGGCAGATGTTGAAATTTTAATACATCTACCTTCTGGTTTATCGCCAGATAAAACTATTGATGCCTTGTATGCTTTTACAGCGTGTGAATCTTCAATTTCACCTTTAGGGTGTATCATTGAAGATAATAAGCCTTTATTTATTGGAGTTACAGAAATGTTGCAGCGTTCTACGGATTATACAGTAGAATTGTTAAGGGCAGAGTTGGAAGTGCAATTAAGAGAGCTTGAAGAGCAATGGCATTTTGCGTCTTTAGAGCGTATTTTTATAGAAAATCGTATTTATCGAGATATTGAAGAGCAAGAGACGTGGGAAGGTGTTATTAAAGCTATTGATGATGGTTTAAAGCCGTACATTAAGCATCTTAAGCGGGCTGTTACAGAAGAAGATATAGCACGATTAACAGAGATTCGTATAAAACGTATCTCAAAATTTGATATTGATAAAGCGCAACAGCTTATAGATGGTCTTGAAGAGAAAATTGCGGAAGTAAAAAATCATTTAGCACATATTATAGAATTTGCAATTGATTATTTCAAAAACTTAAAGTCAAAATACGGTAAAGACCGCGAACGTAAATCAGAAATTAGAATATTTGATGATATTGAGGCTACTAAAGTAGCTATAAGAAATACTAAATTATATGTAAATCGTGAAGAAGGCTTTTTAGGTACTTCATTGAAGCGCGATGAATATGTTGGAGATTGCAGTGATATAGATGATATTATTGTCATGACTAAAGCTGGAGAAATGATGATAACAAAAGTCGACTCTAAGATTTTTGTAGGTAAAAACATCATTCATGTTGCCATATTTAAGAAAAAAGATAAACGTACCATCTATAATATGGTCTATAGAGATGGTAAAGGTGGTCCTAGTTATATTAAAAGATTCTATGTTACTGGAGTAACGCGTGATAAAATGTATGATTTAGTGAATGGTACAGCTAATTCAGATGTATTGTACTTTTCTGAGAATCCAAACGGAGAGGCGGAAGTAATAGCTGTTTTATTGCGTCAGGCGGGTAGTATTAAGAAGTTAAAGTGGGATATTGATTTTGCTGATATTTTGATAAAAGGCAGGGCCTCAAAAGGAAATATCGTAACAAAATATCCTATAAAACGTATTGAACTAAAAGAAAAAGGAGTTTCTACTTTAAAACCTCGTAAAATTTGGTTTGATGATGTTGTAAGGCGTTTAAATGTTGATGCAAGAGGAGAATTGTTGGGGGAATTTAGAGGAGAAGATAGGCTTTTAGTAATTACTCAAAAAGGATTTGTTAAAACCTTCTTGCCTGAAATGACCATACATTTTGATGATGATATGATTGTTTTGGAGAAATGGATTCCAAATAAACCTTTGTCTTCTGTTTATTATGAAGGAGAAAAAGATCGTTATTATATCAAACGTTTCTTGGTAGAGAATGAAAATAAAGAAGAATTATTTATATCGGAGCATCCTAAATCTGTTTTAGAAATAGTCTCTACAGATTGGCGACCTGTTTTTGAAATAGAATTTTCTAAACAACGAGGTAAAGAACAAAAACCTAACCAAACTATTGATGTAGAAGATTTTATAGCAGTTAAGGGAATAAAAGCTTTAGGTAATCAAGTTACGGCAGACAAGATTAAAAATGTAGATGCCCTAGAGGCTTTAGCGTATGTAGCTCCGGAGCCAGTAGAAACAGTTGCTGTAGCTATCGCAGCTAAAGAAGAGGATAATATAACTTTAGATTCGGAAGCATCGCCAACAAAAAAGAATGAGAACGATGATGATTTTCCAGATTCACTATTTTAAATTGAATTCGCTTTGAAAAAGTTTTTCCAAGAGTTTAAGAGTTTTGCAATAAAAGGTAATCTAATTGATATTGCTGTTGGGGTAATTATTGGAGCAGCTTTTAATAATGTAGTGAATGTGTTGGTAAAAAAGATTATTATGCCGCCACTTTCATTATTGACGGATGGTGTAAATCTTCATGAGAAAAAGTATATTTTAAGGCTTGCAACAAGTACAAGTGACGAAGTAGCAATAGGTTATGGGGAATTAGTAGAGGTCTTAATAGACTTTGTTATCGTCGCGTTTACTATTTTTATTGTCGTAAAAGGCTTTAATAGATTTAAAACTAAAGCCCAGGACCCTAAGAACAAGAATGTAGAGACGCCTAGGGAAATAGCGCTTTTATCGAGTATGGAAAAACTTCTGCAAGAGCAAAATGAACTACTTAAAAAAAAGTGAGTCATAAAATTTAAATGTTAAACAAAGTCTACATTCATTAGGAATAGTAGTACTTTTGAAAAATTAAAATTTTTAAATGGAATTAACGAATCCTTTAGTTTACGGTGCGCCGTGCTTTATTATCTTTATTTTATTAGAACTTACCTACAGTAAAAATCACGAAGAGCATCATGATTTGTACGACTGGAAAGATCTTTTTGCAAGTGGTTTTATGGGCGTAGGTTCAGCGATACTTGCGGCACTTTTAAAAGTTGTTTCTGCCATCGTAATTTTTACGTATGTGTTTGAGTTGTTTAATCCTGCAGTGAATGGCGTAAATGTAAATATTCTAGGCTATGAATCTTTTGGTTATGTTTGGTATGTATGGTTGCTTTGTCAGCTAGCGGATGACTTTACGTATTATTGGTTTCATAGAGCTAATCATGAAATAAGAATATTATGGGCAGCACATATTGTGCATCACTCGTCAGATAACTTCAATTTAGGAACAGCGGTACGTAATGGATGGTTTACACTTTTGTATAAACCATTGTTTTATATGTGGATGCCTGCAATAGGGTTTAAGCCAGAAATGGTAGTTTTTTGTTTAGGAATAGAGGCGCTATGGCAATTCCAGCTTCATACAGTTTTACTTCCTAAGCTTGGTATTTTTGAGAGATTTATGAATACACATACCATGCATCAAGTACACCATGCCCAGAATGTGGAGTATTTGGATAAGAACCACGGAGGTTTTTTAAATATTTTTGATAGAATGTTTGGTACGTGGTTGCCTTTAGATGATAGTATTGATGTAAAATACGGTGTTATTCATGCGCCAAGCTCAAACAATCCTATTGTTATCCTTACGCACGAGTTCAAGGATATATGGGCTGATATGAAAAAAACACCAAAATTAACTCATAAGTTAATGTATATCTTTGGGCCTCCGGGTTGGAGTCATGATGGGAGTACATTGACGGTTAAACAGCAACAACGCTTGTTTAAAGAGCATGAAAGTAAAGATTCAAAAGTAGCCTATACCAGGCCTAACTAATTTATAAATATTCTTATAAAAAAAGGACTCACATGAAATTTCATGTGAGTCCTTTTTTTTTATATCTAAAGTAAATTGTTATTTAAGGGCTGTTATTTTAAAACCATCAAAAATGTCAATGTTTTTAATTGTAGCGTAGGTTTTGGTTGTATATAAGAAAAAGGAGAGCTATATTTATATTAAGTGTAGATGCTGCATCTAGGCGCACGCAAGAAGCGCTATTGCTGTTAAATAGTATATTGAAATTATTAGGGTTACTTTATTCGTATTTACTGTAGTTTATTAGATTAGGCTTATGGAGAAAGAAAATAAATCTGTAAATAATACAACTTGACCATACTTTCATTTTTTTTTAATAAAATAGAAGGTTTAATGGGTTTTTTGCGCTTGGGTGATTACTATTATTATCGAAGCATAAATATGCAGGATATGCGCTTAAAACTAGCTCTAGTCTGTCTTTTAACTGGTCTGTAGTTTTTAAAGGGAAGTTATTAGGAAAATAAAGCCTAATTGTAAAAAACCTTAGATTTTTTGTTTTAAAAGTTGAAGATTAAGTCTTTGTTGCGGATCTTTAATTCTCAGTAAAAAAAAGTAATAAAACTCATGGCTAAATAGAACTATGCAAGTCTATTTACTTTGATATTAAACACTTAAACACAAAATGTGTTATGGGGTTTTGAGTGGAATTGAATGCTCTTAGTTAGTTTTTGTAGCAGTTCCTTTAGATTTTTGTTTTTTACCAACAACCCCGTACTCAAATAAGTAAGCGTCTTTTGTGGTGGATAGTATTTTGTAATGAATAGGTGTTTGGTTGTCGCTTGGGTTTAAAATAAATTCGCAATCACTTAGCCACCTAACAGTAGCAGTGTCTACCTTGTTCTCATACCGCTCAATACTATATTTCTCAGTTCTTGTAAAAGTACTATTCTTCTTTTCTCCATCTACCATGTATTCGAAAGTAAATTCACCCGTTTTGAAAAGTTTGCAATCGCGTTCTGGTTGGTAGCAAGACACTAAAGTGATGCCGATAATTAGCCCTAAAAAAAATCGAATTCTCATACCTGCAAATTAAAGAAATTTAGTTGAGATGTACTACAGTAGACCGTTCTTAATGTTGAGTTTGTTGCAGATCAAATTTGATAGGCTTCAAAACTTCCGTCATCATAAAATAATACAACTTTTTCTATAACCTTCTTTCCGTTGCTTTTCTTTTCAATGAGTTTTTCTTTGAATTCTAGAGGGAGTTGTGGTGCGGGAGGCGCTGCTTCAGCTTTTTCTGGTACAGGATTCTGAGCAGGCGTCACTGGAGTTGGAGGAGGTGTGGTTGGTATAGGAGGTGTTGCAGTAATTTGCTTTTCAGGTTTATGAGGAAACGTACCCTTTCCGTTTAAGAACCAGTAAAGGTTAACTTCAGGGTAGGCGTCTACAACTTTCATTACAAATTCTAAACTAGGCTTGTTTCTTCCAGAAAGTAAATGAGATATACCGGAGCGTTGAACAGATACTTTATCTGCAAAAACAGCTGCCGACAATCCGTAATAATCTAGTATTTTTTCTAGTCTTTTAATAAAATCTTCTGAGTTTACCATTGTAAACAATATTTATGTGATGTTACAAATGTTACAACGGTAAACAAACGCTTTTTTCACTGGTTTCTAGCTAAATTGATTAAATAAACACTAAAGTTAGTAAGACTTAAATAGCTGAAATACTTGTTTATAAGGCTTTAACATTGTATTTCCTTATATTCAGCTACATATGAAGTTACAATTGTATTATTTAAGCTACAAATATACTAAAATACTGTATACAAATGTAAATTATTATGTATACAATTGTAAATCATTAAGGGCTTACTTTTGTATTTTAATTGAAGCAAATTATATGTTAGATTTTATAGAATTATATAACTTAAGTAGAGAGAATTCTGTACAAGGAAGATATGTCACCAATGACATGATATTTCCTTTTTTAGATCAGTTAGGGAGTCCGTTTCAAATTGAGGTGATCGGAAAATCTGTTTTGAACAGAGAAATCAAATCGGTAACTTTTGGCTCGGGAAAGTATAAAATATTGATGTGGTCACAGATGCATGGAAATGAATCTACAACGACTAAAGCAGTGCTAGATTTTTTAAACCTTATCAGCTCTAATTCAGATTTAGCTCAAAAGCTTTTAGCTTTATGTACTTTTAAAATAATACCGATTCTTAATCCAGATGGAGCAGAAGCATATACACGTATTAATGCTAATGAGGTAGATTTAAATAGAGATGCTCAAGATAAATCACAGCCAGAGAGTAAAATTCTTAGAGCAGTTTATGACGCTTTTATACCTGATTATTGTTTTAATTTACATGATCAGCGTACCATTTTTAATGTTGGAGCAACTTCTAAACCTGCTACAGTATCTTTTCTAGCTCCTTCGCATGATGAAGAGCGTAGTATCTCCAAATCTAGGGGAGTTAGCATGCAGTTAATTGTAGCAATGAATAAAGAGCTGCAGAAATACATTCCAGGACAGGTGGGTAGGTATGACGATGGTTTCAATGCTAATTGTGTAGGAGATACATTCCAAATGCTAAATAAGCCTACTATATTGTTTGAGTCTGGTCATTACGTTAATGACTATGATCGTGAGGAAACAAGAAAGTTTATTTTTTGTGCCATAATAAAAGGGGTAAATGTAATTGCAGATCAAAATATAGATACATATGAGCAAAAAGACTATTTTGAGATTCCAGAGAATGGAAAATTATTTTATGATATTCTCATAAAAAATGCTGATTTTGTAAATAAAAACTTACGTAATGGAGCTGATATTGGAATATTATTCAAAGAGACCCTTGTTTCAGGAGTATTAACATTTGTTCCTTTTATAGAAAAAACAGGAAATTTGAGTAATTTTTACGGCCATAAGACATTTAATTGCTTGAATAATAAGGATTTAGAAAATTTAAAGTCTTTGAAAGAGATAGTAGACTTAATTTCAAAAAAATGAATAATTTTTTTTAATACTACTAAAACATTACGTTTTTGTTAAAATTATATAAGATTTATTGAATTTAATTTCTTTATTCGTTACTTTTGCCTCAAATTATAGTATAGAATGGGAAAAGTTAAGTTAGACGAAATAGACCACCAGATTCTGGATATGTTAATTGACAATACCAGAACTCCTTTTACGGATATTGCAAAAAAACTTTTAATCTCTGCAGGTACAGTTCATGTACGTGTAAAGAAAATGGAAGAAGCAGGTATCATTAAAGGTTCATCATTAACATTAGATTATGTAAAACTTGGATATGCATTTATTGCATATGTTGGTATCTTTTTGGAAAAGACACATCAAACAAAATTTGTTTTGGAGCGTCTAAATCAGATTCCGAATGTAACAGTAGCACATATTACTACGGGTAAATTCAATATTTTCTGTAAAATTAGAGCTAAAGACACAAATCATGCTAAAAACATTATTTTTAAAATAGATGATATTGATGGTATTAGTCGCACAGAAACAATGATTTCTTTAGAAGAAAGCATCAATGATAAGAAACGATTAATGCATACCATATTTAACGAAATGTAAAAGCTTAAAATACAACTAATCATAAGGATCCCATTGGAATTATTTTCATTGGGATTTTTTAATTTCTAATTATGAAAACATCAGAATTACTTAAAGAAGATTATAATCCTTATTATCACACCTATATTATGGCTTTAGGTGAAGTTAATCTAAAAGAAGAATTGACAGAAGGTTTAACTAGATTTGAGGATTTTTCAACTAATATTCCTGAAGAAAAGCTCAACTACGCCTACGCAGAAGGGAAATGGACTTTAGCTGAAGCGTTGGTACATATTATTGACACCGAACGTGTATTTCAATACAGAGCGCTTTGTTTTTCTAGAAATGATAAAGCCTCTTTTCCTGGTTTTGAGCAAGATGATTATATATTGAATGCTAATGCAGGTAATAGAGGTAAGCAAAGCTTGTTAGAAGAGTTTAGGGCGGTACGTATGTCCAGTATAGCACTGTTTAATTCATTTGCAGAAGCAGACTTGCAGAAGCGGGGGGTTGCAAGCGGTTCGTCTATGAGTGTTGGTGCGGTTGGTTTTATCTTATCAGGACATTTAAACCATCACAAAAAAATTATAGAAGAAAGGTACCTTTAATCTAAATCTTCTTCTGTTTCATACTCATTTTTAAAAACATGCTCATGAATTTCTACTTCAGAATCTTCATTAGTTAAGTTTTTAGGCTCAATAGTTAGCTCCTTCTCTATATTGTCATCAAAATTGGCAATAAAATTAGAAAGGCTCTTGCTTATTTTTACGAGATAAATAATGTCTTCTGTTTTTACCTCTACAGCTTCTATTAATTCGCCATGCATGTTTTTGAACTCAATAATGTCAGAGTCGCCGTAGCCATGAGGGTAACTTTCGATTAATAATACAGCTACTTCGTGACTTAATTTTTTGTAATCTACAATTTTACGTAACATAGTTTGGTTGGTTTTTGATTATATACCTAAACTATACATTTTTATTTCTTCTCTTAATTAAGAGTTGTAGCCTACTGATTTTTAGTAGGTGTAACCATTAATTTTTGTAGTAAGCGAAAGATTCTACTAATAATTCTTGGGAAACTTTCACGTCAATTTCAGGTTTTCCTATTTTATTTAAGAGTACAAAATTGATATTACCGTGAGAATTCTTTTTATCGAACTTTAGTAATTTTAAAATAGCTTCAATATCCTCAGGGCTAAAACTTACTTTAGGGTAGTTGCTTAAGAAGGTAGCTTTAATATCTTCCAGTTCGTCTTTTGATAAGCCTGTTAATTTATAGGAAATATAACCTTCTAGAATCATACCAACGGCAATGGCTTCACCATGTAAAAGTAATTCGTGCTTTGGGCTTTCTAAAAAATAAGACTCTACAGCATGACCCAAAGTATGGCCATAATTTAATATTTTACGAATATTTTGTTCTGTAGGATCTTGAAGTACAACTTCATTTTTAATTGTGACAGAATGGTAAATAAGTTGGTCAATAGCATCTAGTGAACTTAAAGCTTTTAGTTCATTCCAGTAGCTGTGATCTTTAATTAAACCATGTTTCAGCATTTCTGCGAATCCGCTTTGCATTTGTCGTTCTTCTAAGGTTTGTAAAAAACTAGAAACAACTAGGACCATTTCTGGTTGATTAATGACCCCAACTTGGTTTTTTAACGCTCCTAAATCTACACCTGTTTTTCCGCCAACAGACGCATCAACCATAGATAAAAGAGTAGTAGGCACGTTAATAAAATTAATACCTCGCTTAAAAGTTGAAGCAACAAAGCCTCCAAGATCTGTAACAACCCCGCCACCAACATTAATCAATACACTTTTTCTATCGGCGTCTAGTTCAGAGAGAACTTCCCAAACTTGAGTACACGTTTCTATATTTTTATTAATTTCTCCTGGTTCTATTTCGATGACTTCAAAATCATAATCTCCGTGTATTTCGGCCATAAAAGGAGCTAAACAGAAGTTATGTGTATTTTCATCTACCAAAATAAAAATCTTCGAATAATTAGCGTTACTCAAATGCTCGTTTAAACGTAGATAAGCAGTTTCGTTAAAGTGAACTGCATAAGATGATGATGTGATAGAAGTCATTACTTTATTTTTTTTAAGGGTATAATCCATTCTTGATTTTTATTAAACTTTATTTTGTTTAATTCAAGTAGGATTATTTCTGCAAATATGCTGCAAAATAAAGATTATTTTTAGTTTTAAGAATACAATTGGAGTAGTTATATTTGATTCGTTAATAAATTATTAGAAATGAAATCTATTTTTGAGAATACTGCAACGGCTTTTGCATTAAAATCGGATGCTGAGTTAGAACGGGCTTACTTTTTGTTCAAAATGATATCAAATGAGCCTCTGGTTCGTATTGGTACGGCAATGACAAATTTCGCAATCAAAGCTAAATTACCGGTGGAAGGTTTGATTAGGGCCACTGTTTTTGATCATTTTTGTGGAGGAATTAATGAGAAGGATTGTTTGCCTGTTGTCGATAAATTATTCACCAAAGGGGTAAATTCTGTCTTAGATTATTCAGTAGAAGGAAAAAATACTGAAGATCCGCTAGATGAAGCGTTGCATATGATTTTAAAAGTTTTAGATTTTGTAAAAGAAAAGGAAGCAATTCCGTTTGCTGTGTTTAAGCCTACAGGATATGGTAGATTTGCCTTGTTTCAGAAAAAGACGGAAGGAAAACCATTTACAGATAAAGAACAAGAAGAATGGAATAGAGTAGTAGCACGTTTTGAAAAAACGTGTAAAAAGGCATATGATTTAGATGTTTCACTTTTAATAGATGGCGAAGAAAGTTGGATGCAAGGTGCAGCAGATGAGCTTGCAGAAGAAATGATGCGCAAGTACAATAAGGAAAAGGTTGTAGTTTTTAATACATTACAGTTGTATCGTTGGGACCGTTTAGATTATTTGAAAAATTTACAGAAAAGAGCAGAACAAGATGGTTTTAAAATAGGAATGAAAGTAGTTCGTGGTGCTTATATGGAAAAAGAGAATGATAGAGCTTTAGAAAAAGGGTATCCTTCTCCGATTTGTAGCTCTAAGGCAGAAACAGATTTAAATTATGATACCGTTGTGGCTTATATGTTAGAAAATCTGGAAACAATGTCTATCTATATGGGTACGCATAATGAAGAAAGTTGTTATAAGATGATGGATTTAATGAACCTTAAAAACCTAAAACCAAACCATACAAGTATCTGGTTTGGACAATTATATGGGATGAGTGATCATATATCTTTTAATTTAGCAGCTAGTGGCTTTAATGTCTCTAAATATTTGCCTTTTGGTCCTGTTAGAGATGTTATGCCTTACTTAATAAGAAGAGCAGAGGAAAATACTTCGGTAGCTGGGCAAACCAGTCGTGAGCTTAATTTACTTAAAATAGAGCGTAAGCGAAGAAAAATATAGAGAAGAATATTATTTAATGTTCTCAATAATTATTTTGGTGGGGCAATTGGTAACCGTTAAGGTTTTCAATGTTCCACTTTTTAGTTCGTGTTCTATCGCATAGGTTTTGCAAGGGGTAGATTTAGTGTCGCTATGTTTAAAATCTACTTCGCCATCTGTAAAGAAAGATTTTATTTGAAGAGAATCTATTTCTCCCGTTTGAACCATTTTTGTGACTTCATCTGAATACGAATATGATTTTGATCGAAGATCTTTTAATACCCGACAGTTAGGAAAATAACAGAATTCTGTACCTGTTTCTTCGGCTTTGTTTTTTAAAAAAACTGCTAGAAAAACAATACCAATAGATAAGCCGAATAAAAAGAAGCCTAATCGTTTTATAAATGACATAAAATAGAATTAAAAAATAAGAAAATTAATATCGTTGTACGAAAGGTCAAACCATTCGCCTACGGTTTTATTGGTAAGTATGCCTCTGTAAAAATAAAGTCCGTTTCTAAGGCCTTTATCAAATCGAAGTGCATTTTCTACTCCGCCATCTTCACCAATCTTTAATAAATAAGGGGTAAAAATATTACTAATAGAAATAGATGCTGTTTTTGGATATCTAGAAGGGATATTGGGTACTGCATAATGAACAACACCAAATTTTTCTAAGGTTGGTTTATCATGGCTGGTAACTTCACTAGTTTCAAAGCAACCACCCATATCAATGCTAACATCTATAATTACGGCACCTTTTTTCATGTGCTCTACCATAGTTTGTGAAACAACCACAGGAGCTCTGTCTTTTCCTCGAGTAGCACCGATGGCGACGTCACAACGCTTTAGTGCTTTCAGTAAATTTTTAGGCTGAATAGTAGAAGTATAGACGGTTTGCCTTAAGTGTGCCTGTATGTTTCTAAGTTTGGTGATAGAGTTGTCAAATATTTTAACGTTTGCACCCAAGCCAATAGCAGAACGTGCTGCAAACTCTCCAACAGTACCAGCACCTATAATAACTACTTCTACTGGAGGAACACCACTTATGTTACCAAACATGAGTCCGTTTCCTTTATTAGTGTTAGACATTATTTCTGAAGCAATAAGCACGGAAGAAATTCCGGCAATTTCACTTAAAGAGCGTACGGCAGGGTATTTGCCGTCATCATCCATGATGTATTCAAAGGCAATAGCTGTTAATCGCTTTTTTGCAAGTGTTTCAAAATATTTTTTAGACTGTGTTTTTATTTGAAGTGCAGAGATAATTGTGGTCTGCGGGTTCATTAATTCTAATTCCGCTAGCGTAGGTGGTTCTACTTTAAGTAGAATAGTACAACCAAAAACTTTTTTGGTATCTCTTGTAATTTCTGCACCTGCATTGGTGTATTCTATATCCGAAAAGTTAGCACCTTCTCCGGCACCAGCTTCTAATAATACCCGATGACCATTTGCGGTAATTGCATTTACGGCATCAGGAGTTAAACAAATACGTTTTTCTTGGTATTGATTTTCTTTAGGAATTCCAATGAAAAGTTCTCCTTTTTGGCGTAATATTTCTAGGGTTTCTTCTTGCGGAAGTAACTGTTGTTTGCTAAAGGGTGATGTTGGTTTATCCATTTGCTGTAAATATAAAAATAAGTCAATTAATATTGACAAACTACTATCATTAAAATGATAGTAAAAGCAAATTTACAACTTTTAACTTGTTAGGTCTTTTTCTTTTTGCAAGCGTTCTCGTTCTTTATATTCTTTCAGTTCAGCATCAATAGCATCTAAATCTATGCCGTGTACATGTTTATCAAATAATTTTACACGGATAAAATATACAATGGGTATGATTATCATACAGACACCCAATAAATAGAGTAGCTCGTTTTCGTCAACTTTACTAGACTCACCATATATGGCAACAAATAGTTGGAAAGCATACATGGCTATTGGTATTAGAATAGCATGATACCACCAATTTTTACAAGTGATAAACCATACTACCAGTAAGTATAGAGGAACAATTTTGGCTAAATAATAGTACATGGCAACATAAACTTCACCATAGCCATTTTCTGTTATCATAATTCCAAAAAACCTGTAGGATGTATATTCTTCTCCCTGTGGTATGTATTTATAAGAATAAAAAATCAAAACTGAAAGTGAAACAAGTAGGGCTAATAAACCTTCGATTAATAATTTTTTTTTAATGGTGGCTTTATTTTTTTTCATCGACAATCTAATGGAATCATTAAAACAAACTTTAAAAACAGTAAAATATTGTATAAAAAAAGCAACTTACTTTTAAATAAGTTGCTCATACTATTTTTAAGTAAAACTAGGACTAACCTCCATAACCTGGTCTAGGCTTAATCAATTTTTTCTCAATACTATTTGTTTCATATAGTGAATCATCATCATTTGAGCTTGTAGAAGAACAAGAAGATAATGCGAATAATGTGATTGCAGCGATTGCTAGAAGGGATTTTTTTGTGTTCATCGTAATAATTTTAGTTGGTTTTTATTTTGATATAAACTTTGAGTAAAAAAAAGGACTAACCTCCATAACCTGGTCTAGGCTTAATCAATTTTTTCTCAATACTATTAGTTTCATATAATGAATCATCATCATTTGAGCTTGTAGAAGAACAAGAAGATAATGCGAATAATGCGATTGCTGCGATTGCTAGGAAGGATTTTTTTGTGTTCATCGTAATAATTTTAGTTGGTTTTTATTTGATTTTGATATAAACTTTGAGTAAAAAAAAAAGGACTAACCTCCATAACCTGGTCTAGGCTTAATCAATTTTTTTTCAATACTATTAGTTTCATATAGAGAATCATCATCATTTGAGCTTGTAGAAGTGCAAGAAGATAAAGCGAATAAAGCGATTGCAGCGATTGCTAGAAGGGATTTTTTTTGTGTTCATCGTAATAATTTTAGTTTGGTTATAATTTAATGTCAAAAAAACAAATGTAGGAAAATATATACGTATTATACTTTCTTACAATGTTAAATTAAACACTTTAACTTTAAAAACCTACATATTAACGATAAAAATTTTTTTTAACAGAAAAAACATACTAAAAATGCTAGCTAAGCGTTCGCGGCATTTTTTAATATTTTTTAATTGCTCTTATTTTGATTCCTTATGAGGGAATTTCAATAATCCTTGTAGTCTTATTTATAATTGTTATAGAAATATGAGTGGCATCTTCAGGAATTAAATTGGGTAATTTATCGGGCCATTCCATGAATACCCAATAATTAGAGTACAAGTAATCTTCCACGCCAAAATCTAAAGCTTCAGATTCATCATTTAATCTATAAAAATCAAAATGATAGGCTAAAGTATTGTTTTGAGCATCACTATATTCATTCACTATTCCAAAAGTGGGACTACTTGCTTCCCCTTGTCCTCCAAGTTCTTTTACAATAGCTTTTATTAAGGTGGTTTTACCAGCTCCCATTTCACCATGAAAGCATATTTTTTTAGAAGGCGAGTTTTCTATAATGAACTTGGCTATTTCTTTAATTTCCTCTTGCTTGTATTCCTTTTTCATATCATATTTTTAGAACATACAATTTTAAGGTATATATTTATGGCAAAAAAATTCCCTATTGAAAATTCTCCATAAGAAATTACTAAAGCTGAATTTGCTTTTAGCTGTTATTGTATTTTGTTTACCACTTATCCTGTATGCTTACCTATTAATTCCAGAAAATCAATACCTAGATCTTTACATTTTTCAGTATAAAGTAGAAGCGTTTAAGAATGCTCGTTTTTTTCTTTTTTTTCTTTTTCAAAAAGTTTATATAATTTTATTTATAACTATTTGGTTTCTTACCATTGCAGATTGGTGGCGCTATTTTTTACTTCCTTCTATTGTTTTAGTCATCCTTCAATTATACTCGATATTAGAAATAGAATATGGGCTTCAAGAAAATTATGTTGCGGTAGGCATTGGTATGGGTGTTTTTTACTCCATTTTATTGCATTTAGTACATGGGAAGTCAAAAATTTATTTCGCGAATACCATTCATATGATAACTTTTGATATTATTAAGTTATTATTTAACTATTCTAATGAAAAGAAGATTGTTAATTTAAAGCAAAAACTTATAGAGGAACAGGACTTTAATAATACGGTAAGTATTGAGAGAAATGATCTCAACTTTAAAGTAAAAACCTTAGAATCTTATTTAGCATATAATGGTAGCTTTATTTATTTGCATCTGATAAAGAGGTTTAATTCTAAAATAGAATATCTCATTGCAGCTTTATTAATTATGGCTCCAATTATATTAAAAATCTACAAATTAATACCTGATGATTTAGATAGCGTCATTAGATTTGGATCTATTGTTTATGACACACAATTTCTTACTTTAAATTTATTTTTATACTATTTTAGTATTAAATTTTTTCATATTTATTTGCTTAGCATATGGTTTTTTACTACAAAGACTATTTTAAAATATGGAATACTGTTTAATTTAATTATAGCAATTTTTCAAATGGTTCAAGTTTTAGACAATACGACAACTAAACTTGACGAAAATGAATTGTTTGCGGTTCTACCAATAATGATTCCTATTTTAATAACCTTTTTGTTGCTGCATAAAACCATAAAATACAAAAGTAAAAATGAAATTTTAAATGAAGAGATAGAGCAGGAGATTCAACAAGTTTTGACAGAATTAAATACTTTGGAGAATAATGAGAATAAATTAATTCAAGAATTAATACTTCTTAGAAATAATAAGAATATTCTAGACAAAGAAGATTATTTTAGGCGGCTGAAAGCGTTAAAATCTAAGCTTCAGAATAGCCTTGTGGATTAAATCAGTTTTTAAACTCTAATTTTATTTTGAAAATCCCTCAAAGGAAACATCTTAAACTGAACCTAATATTGGCAATATGTGTATTTTGTTTGCCCTTATTATTTATTCTTATTTATTGATACCTGATGTTAAAGTTTTCAATTTATTTTTTTGGAAATTTTCAATGGATGAATCTATTGATTTAAATTTTATTATCTACTGCAAAAAAACTTATGTGATAGCTTTTGTTAGTGTCTGGTTTCTGACTATATCTGATAGGTGGAAATATTGTTTAGCACCTCTTCTTGTGTATATGTGTTTTCGTATTTCTGAGGTTGTTATTGTTGAATTAAATTTAAATTTTAACTCATACATATTTGGCATCATGGTTGGATTATTATATTGTTTCCTTCTCAATCAGTTTGATAAGAAATTTGAATTTAACACTGTTGAAAAAATTAAAATTTTAGTTTTCGATATAACTAATCTGTTTTATTTAAGTTATGTTGAAAGAAAGTTCTTTATAAATAAAAGAGACCTATTTACTTCAAAAAAAATAATAAAAAGGAAAGTGATTTAAGCTTTAGAATAAAAGAACTAGAAACAATTTTAATATATAAAAATAGTCCAATTGTTAAACTTCAAAAACCTTCTTCAGGTAAAATTGAATTCCTTATAGTGCTCATTTTATTGATTTCTCCATCCCTATTTTTTGTTCATAGATTGATGCCGAGTGAGTGAGCAATTTTGGATTTATATTGGTATAAATTAGAAACAAACTTTAGTAGTCTAAAAGTTTTTTCTATTACTTTAATCTAAAATTATTTAACCTATTGTTATTATCTGTGTGGTTTTTCACAACGAAGAGTATTCTTAAATACGGTATTTTTTTCAATATTATTATTGCTGTATTCCAAATGGCTCAAGCTTTAGATAATACAGAGTCTAAAGTTGATGAGAGTGAATTGATTACTGCACTTCCTATCATGATTCCAATTTTAATAACCTTTCTGCTGCTACACAGGATCATTAAATATAAAAGCAAGAACGATATTTTGAATGAAGAGATAGAACAGGAGATTCAGAAGGCATTAACTGCTATCAATGCTATGGAGGAAAATGAAAATAGCATAGTTGCAGAATTAATTTCACTACGAGAGAATCAATCAAAACTATCTAAAGCAGCGTATCAACAGGAACTTCTAAGAATAAAAGGTGCTATTGAACGAAAAATAGCAACAGAATAACTTTTAAACATACCAATGGTCCTAATTCTACGTACATATAATAAAGTGTAGAATCCTTACCTATGAATTTGTATTTTAAAAAGAAGGTGGCTTTTCAGGTTATTGTTACTTTTTTTATTTTAATTCTTTGCATTTTTATGTATGCTTATCTTTTTTTTAAAGATATGGTCGTATGGAAAACACTTTTTTTTGAAATCACCCCAGTTTTTTTTGATACTATAGAATACAGTGTGTGGCATTATTTTTCTAAAATCCATCTTGCTCTTTTGGCATCTTTTATTTTTTTAACGACGATTGATAGGTGGAAATATGCTTTGATAGTTTTTATTTTTATCGGTTATTATCAAGTTTACGGAGCATTTAACGTAGTTGGTTACGGTGTGATTTTGTCGGAAATATTACCTTTTGTAGTATTTCCTCTACATTTGATGTTACTTTTCTATATCGATAAAAAATTGAATAGGTACAGAATCGAAGCGACTAACGTTAAACAAATTAATATTCTAAAAGAGTTACTTAGTTTGCAGCATTACAAGGTCAAAAATGACACTATTCAAAGGAAGATTAACAATCAAGATATATCGTTCAAAACTATATTTTCCCTAGACCGACGATTAAAAGAATTACAGACCTTGTCTCATGATATAACTAGTAGGTATACCATATATATGGCTAACGCAAATACGAAAAATGTGTTTCTCTTTTTTTTAGTTTTATCACTACCACTAGTTACTTTTTCTTATAAATGGGTTCCCGTTACGTTAAATGAAATTTCTCTTATTAATTTAAAATTAATAATTCCGGAAGGTGATTTTCAGACCTATGTTTGGTTAATAAGTTTTAAGCTTACCATATTTGTATTGCTTTTTATATGGTTTGTAACTTCAAAACAACTTTGGAGGTATGCTGTGTTAATTCATCTAAGTGTAGTAGGTCTACAGCTTTACCAGGTGGTAATAGGTAGTGAGACAATATTTGATGAAGTAGAAGTGTTTAAAGCTATTCCGATAATAGCACCTTTGCTAGTGCTAATTTATTTCCTAGCAAAATGGATTAGTTACAAAACTAGAGCAGAATACCTTAATGAATTGGTAAATGAGAAAATCAATGTGATTTTAGAGCTACTAGGACAAAGTCAGTTGGGGGGAACTAAATTAATCCTCCAATTTCAAGATTTAAAATCCCAAAAGGAAACAATGAAAGAGGAGGATTATTTTGAACAATTAAATAAGCTTAAGAAAGCCATTGAAAATAAAGGCGTAATTCTATAAAAGACAATTAATTATTGTCTTCCATCGCATTAATTTCATCTGTTACATCTTTTAAAAGACTACGTAACTCTCTTTCTTGGCGCTCTCTAATTTTGCGCTCAATAATTTGTTCAATTTCCGACTGTTTTTCCTTCGGTAATTGGTTGAAATTTAAAGAATTTACTTCAGATTTTAACATCTCTCCTTCGCCGGTTATTAACCAAACCAAATTTAATTTAGGATAGGTAGCGACTATATTCTCTATAACATCACTACCAATCGAAGCATTGTTCTTTAGCATTCTTAGTGTGTAACCATTACTCGCACCTATTGAAAGGTCAAATTGTCGGGCACTCATACCTGCATTCTTGATGAACTGCATCAATCTATCTACTGTTTTGAACATAACTATTGTTTTTAGTTGAAACTGTAGTAAATATAGCTATTATTCGTTAAACTTTAGTGCATAATTCCCCATTTATTAGATGAAATGCACTCTTTTCGTGTGTTTTACACTAATCAGTAGAATAAAAGCTGTGAAATTATATAGAATTGGTTCTATTTAGGAGTTTATTATGTGTATTTTTAACCTCTTCACTTATCTTGGATCTAGTACTACAAACGGAATGATCATTTCTTCTAAAGAAACACCTCCATGTTGATAGGTATTTCTATAATAACTCACGTAATGGTTGTAGTTATTTGGGTATGCAAAAAATAAATCATTCTTAGCAAATATAAAAGAGCTACTCATATTTATAGTCGGTAAAAATATAGCACTTGGTTTAGTAGCTTCATAAACTTCTTTTTTCTCATAAGACAAACTTCTGCCAGTTTTATAACGCAAATTGGAACTAGTGTCTTTGTCTCCTACAACCTTAGAAGGTTGCTTTACATTGATGGTTCCATGGTCTGTGGTTATAATTAGCCTTTGTCCCATAGATTGTGCTTGTTGTATGATTTCTAGTAGGGGTGAGTTCTTAAACCAGCTTTGAGTAAGTGACCTATATGCTTTGTCATTAGAAGCAAGTTCTTTAATTACTTCCATTTCTGTTTTTGAATGGGAAAGCATGTCTACAAAATTATATACAATGACTGTTAGATCATTCTTTTTTTGAGTTTTATAATTCTGAGATAATTGTTTGCCTTGCTTTAAACTAGTTATTTTGTGGTATTCCCATGTTAACTCTAGACCTAATCTTTTTAATTGCTCTCCTAAGAACTCAGCTTCAAAAAGGTTTTTTCCACCATCTTCCGTGTCATTTTTCCACCATTTTGGATATTTTTTTTCCATATCAAGAGGTGTTAATCCAGAAAATATAGCATTTCTTGCATACTGGGTAGCTGTAGGTAAGATGCTAAAATAGCTCGTCTCTTTTTTCTTTTTGTAAAAAGGAGTCACCGTATCTTCAAAAGCAAGCCATTGATCGTAACGCAAATTATCAACAACAACCAATAGGGTAGGTTGGTCTTTTAGTTCTGGTTTTATTAATTCTCTAAATACAGTGTGCGATAAAACGGGAGCATCTTCATCTGTAAACCAATCTTCGTAATTTTTATCAATAAATTTTCCAAATTGATTATTTGCTTCGGATTTTTGAGATTCTAGTATTTCAAACATGCTAGAATCTTCAATTTCTTCCAGTCTTAGTTCCCAGGTAATCAGTTTTTTGTATAAGTCAGCCCATTCAGTATATGAATTTACCATGGATAAATCCATCGCTATTTTTCGAAATTCTTGCTGGTAATTAGCTGTTGTCTTTTCAGAAACTAATCTTGAGTTGTCTAAACTTTTCTTTAGAGATAACAAAATCTGATTAGGATTAACAGGTTTAATCAAGTAATCTGCTATTTTAGATCCAATTGCCTCGTCCATGATAAACTCTTCTTCGCTTTTAGTGATCATGACTACAGGAAGTGTTGCGTCTATATCTTTTAATTCTGTTAATGTCTCTAAGCCCGAAATTCCTGGCATGTTCTCATCTAAGAAAACAATGTCAAAACGTGTTTTAGCCACTTCCTCAAGGGCTTCTTGTCCGCTTTTGCAGGTTACTACCTTGTAATTTTTACTTTCTAAGAATAGAATATGAGATTTTAGCAAATCTATTTCATCGTCTACCCAAAGTATCGTTATTTTATTCATGTATGTTGTATAAATCTATTTGAGGCTTTTTAACCCTTTAATATTCTAGCTTTTTAATAGTATACTTAAAATGCAATTGTATAACTTTGAAGCTAACAAATCTTTTTAATTTGATAAAGTTAAAGAAACTTGAAATTTTTAATGATCCAATTTACGGATTTATTAACATTCCCACCCCTTTAGTTTTTAGTTTGATAGCTGAACCTAGCTTTCAGCGCTTGCGTAGAATATCTCAAATGGGCATGTCTTATTTGGTGTATCCAGGGGCACATCATACTCGTTTTCATCATGCTTTGGGGTGTATGCACCTTATGCAGCAAGCAATTCAAATACTTCGTATTAAAGATATTGAAATATCAAAAGAAGAAGAAGAAGGCTTGCTTTGTGCTATTTTGTTGCATGATATAGGTCACGGACCTTTTTCGCATGCAATGGAGCATAGTATCGTAGAAGGGGTGAGTCATGAATATATTTCGTTGAAATTTATGGAGTCTTTAAATGATAAGTTTGAAGGCAAATTAACAACTGCAATAGCTATTTTCAAAGGAGAATACCCTAAGAAATTTTTAAATCAATTAGTTTCTAGTCAGTTAGATATAGACCGGTTAGATTATTTAAAGAGAGACAGTTTTTATACGGGTGTTGCAGAAGGGAATATTAATTCGGAACGTTTAATTACCATGTTAAATGTAGTCAATAATGAGCTTGTTGTAGAGCGAAAAGGGATTTATTCTGTAGAGAAATTTCTAATGGCACGTAGGTTTATGTATTGGCAAGTATATTTACATAAAACTGGTTTGGTAGCAGAGCAATTGCTTATCAGTATTTTAAAACGAGCTAAAGAATTGCTGGCTAGAGGAGAAAAACTAGCGTGTAGTGATGCACTTATGTTTTTTATGACCAATAAAATAGGCAAAGGTAATTTTACAGAATCTGTTTTAAATCGTTTTGCATCTTTGGATGATGTTGATATTTTATCAGCAATAAAGCAATGGCAGAATTCGTCAGATTTTACACTTTCAAAGCTTTCTGAGATGATTTTAAATAGAGAATTATTACAGATTAAAATAAAAAGCAACCCAATTAGTCCAGAAAAATTAGAAAAACAACGTACTATATTTATGAAAGCTTACAATTTAAATGAGCAAGACATAAATTATTTTGTTTATTCAGGAACTGTTCAAAACCAGACGTATGATTCTAAGAAACAAAATATTAAAATAATAAATGATAACGGAAAAGTGACTGATGTTGTAAAAGCTTCTGATCAATTAAATTTGAAAACAGTTTCGAAAATTACAACCAAGTATTATATCTGTTATCCTAAACTTACTGTTTAACTATTTTTGTTACTTTTGCCTTTATGAAATTTACAGCTAGTCAAATTGCGGGTATTTTAGAAGGAGAACTGGAAGGTAATCCTGATATCACGGTTAATAAATTGGCTAAAATAGAGGAAGGGGAGCAGGGATCCCTTACATTTTTAGCAAATCCGAAATACACGCAGCACATATATACTACTAAATCTTCTATCACAATTGTCAATAGAGATTTTGTAGCAGAGCATGATTTAACCACAACACTTATTAAAGTGGATGATGCATATGAATCATTTTCAAAGTTATTAGAATATTATAATCAAGTAAAAAATAATAAAACAGGTATAGAAAGTCCGTCATTTATTGCAGCATCAACTACCTATGGTAAAGATTGCTATGTAGGAGCTTTCGCATATATAGGAGAAAATGTAATCTTGGGTGATAATGTGAAAATTTATCCAAATGTTTATGTAGGTGATAATGTACATTTAGGTGATAATGTAATAGTTTTTGCAGGTGCTAAAATCTATTCAGAATCTATTATTGGTAATAATTGCGTAATTCATAGTGGTGTTATTGTTGGTTCAGACGGATTTGGTTTTGCGCCAAATGCAGATGGAGAATACAAAAAGGTGCCACAAACAGGAAATGTTATTATTGAAGATAATGTAGATATAGGTGCAGGAACTACAATAGACAGAGCTACTTTAGGTTCTACGATTATAAGAAAAGGAGTAAAGCTAGACAATCAAATACAAATTGCACACAATGTAGAGATAGGGGAGCATACTGTAATTGCTGCACAAACGGGTGTAGCTGGGTCTACCAAGATAGGGAAGCATTGTTTGATTGGTGGTCAGGTTGGAATTGTAGGGCATATAACTATAGGAGATAATGTGCGCATACAAGCACAGTCTGGTATTGGAAAAAATATTAAAACAGGAGAAATAATTCAAGGCTCACCAGCTTTGAATTATGGTGATTTTTATAAATCGTATGTACATTTTAAGAATTTACCGAAGATTATTAATAGAATTAACGAAATAGAAAAAAAGATTGGCCGTGAGCAATAAACAACGAACAATTGGCAAAGAGGTTACTTTAACTGGTGTAGGATTACATACAGGCGAAAATGTAACAATGAAATTGGTGCCTGCACCTGAAAATCATGGATATGCCTTTAAACGAACAGATTTAGAGGGAGAGCCTATTATAGAGGCAGATGCAAACTACGTTATAAATACGCAGCGAGGTACTAATTTAGAAAAAAGGGGGGTAAAAATTCAAACGTCAGAGCATGTTCTTGCAGCATTAGTAGGCTTAGAAATTGATAACGTTTTAATAGAACTAGATGCGCCAGAACCACCAATTATGGATGGTTCTTCTAAGTTTTTTGTAAAAGCTTTAGAAGAAGCGGGTATCGTTGAGCAAGAGGCAGAAAGAGAAGTATATATTGTCAAAGAAGTAATCTCTTTTAAAGATGAAGCTTCGGGAAGTGAAATTACTGTAATTCCTTCAGATGAGTATCAGATTACTACCATGGTAGATTTTGGCACCAAAGTTTTAGGAACTCAGAATGCCACGTTAGACAAGCTTTCAAATTTTAAAACAGAAATTGCTGACGCTAGAACATTTAGTTTTTTGCATGAATTAGAAATGCTTTTGGAGCATGGATTAATAAAAGGTGGAGATTTAAACAATGCCATTGTTTATGTGGATAAAGAAATCTCTGAAGAAACAATGAAAAAGCTTGAAAAAGCTTTTAATAAAAAGAAGTTGTCTATTAAGCCAAACGGAATTTTAGATAATTTAACATTGCATTACCCTAATGAAGCAGCACGCCATAAGTTACTAGATGTAATTGGAGATGTAGCTTTAGCAGGAACACGTATTAGAGGTAAAATTATTGCAAATAAGCCGGGTCACTTTGTGAACACGCAATTTGCAAAAAAGCTATCTAAAATCATAAAATTAGAAAAGCGAAATAAGATCCCTCAATATGACTTGAATCAGCCACCTTTGATGGATATTCATCAAATTATGGATGTACTTCCCCATAGACCTCCATTTTTATTGATAGATCGTATTCTTGAGCTTTCAGATACTCATGTGGTGGGTATGAAGAATGTAACCATGAATGAGAATTTCTTTATGGGGCACTTTCCAGGAGCTCCAGTAATGCCAGGTGTATTACAAGTAGAAGCTATGGCTCAAACAGGAGGTATTTTAGTATTGAGTACAGTTCCGGATCCAGAAAATTATTTAACTTTTTTCATGAAGATGGATAATGTTAAGTTCAAACAAAAAGTACTTCCTGGTGATACCTTAACGTTTCACTGTAGCCTTATTACGCCAATAAGAAGAGGTATTTGTCATATGCAAGCTTATGCTTACGCAAATAACAAGTTGGTATGTGAAGCAGAATTAATGGCGCAAATAGCTAAAAAGAAATAGAATGAATCAACCATTAGCTTATATTCATCCAGGCGCTAAAATTGCTAAAAACGTAGTAGTAGAGCCTTTTACGACCATCCATAATAATGTTATAATTGGTGAAGGAACTTGGATAGGTTCTAACGTAACCATTATGGAAGGCGCAAGAATAGGGAAAAATTGTAATATTTTTCCTGGAGCAGTAATTTCTGCTCCTCCTCAAGATTTAAAATATCAAGGAGAGGAAACCACCGTTATAATTGGAGATAATACAACAATTAGAGAATGTGCTACCATTCACAAAGGAACCTCAGACCGTATGAAAACGGTTATCGGAAAAAACTGTTTAATAATGGCGTATTGCCATGTTGCCCATGATTGTTTAGTGGGCGATAATTGTATTTTTTCTAATAATTCTACGTTGGCAGGGCATGTAACTATAGGAGATAATGTTATTTTGGCTGGTTTAGTGGCTGTGCATCAATTTGTGTCTATTGGGCAACATGCTTTTGTTACAGGAGGTTCTTTAGTTCGTAAAGATGTTCCGCCCTATGTAAAAGCAGCGCGAGAGCCTCTTTCGTATGTAGGTATAAACTCTGTGGGTTTAAGAAGAAGAGGTTTTACTTCTGAAAAGATTAGAGAAGTACAGAATATCTATAGAATTTTATACCAGAAAAATTATAATAATTCGCAAGCAGTTCAAATTATTGAAGCAGAAATGGAAGCTACTCCAGAGCGAGATGAAATACTTCAATTTATTAGAGATTCTCAACGTGGAATTATGAAAGGCTATTTTAGCACTAATTAAGCTACTTTCAATTTTAGAAATAATTAATTTAGAGTAATCAAATATATTTAAAAGTTAGAGGTGATATTTTAGTTGATAAACTACAAATCATAGATTAACATTCAGTACTAAAATTATGGCATCAACATCAGATATTAGAAAAGGACTTTGTATTCGGTACAATAACGATATATTCAAAATCATTGAATTTTTACATGTGAAACCAGGAAAAGGTCCTGCTTTTGTACGTACAAAGTTGAAAAGTGTAACTTCAGGTAAGGTTTTAGATAATACATTTTCTGGAGGTAGTAAAATTGAAGATGTTCGGGTAGAAACACGTTCATACCAATATTTATATCCTGAAGGGCAAACGTATCATTTTATGAATACGCAAGATTACAACCAGATTACACTAGAGGAAAGTGCTTTAGATTCTCCTGGTTTATTAAAAGAAGGTGAAATAGTTACTATTCTTTTTAATACAGAAGATAGCATGCCATTATCAGTAGATATGCCGGCAAGTGTGGTTTTAGAAGTTACTTATACAGAGCCAGGCGTTAAAGGTAATACGGCAACAAATGCGACTAAACCAGCAAAAGTAGAAACAGGAGCAGAGGTAAATGTTCCTTTATTTATTAATGAAGGTGATAAGATTAAGGTAGATACAGCTTCTGGTTCTTACATGGAACGTGTTAAAGAATAATTTTAAGAGGTAAAGCCATATTTAAATGAAATTTCCTATTCCTCATAGTTTACAGCAAATTGCTAGCATTATTCAGTCTGAATTTGTGGGTCCTGATGATTTCCAGATTTTAGGGATGAACGAGATACATGTTGTTGAGCCAGGTGATATTGTTTTTGTAGATCACCCGAAGTATTATGAAAAAGCATTAAACTCTAAGGCGACTACAATTTTAATCAATAAAAAAGTAGATTGCCCTGAAGGGAAAGCATTGTTAATTTCAGAGGATCCTTTTAGGGACTTTAATAAACTTACCGCTTTTTTTAAACCATTTAAGAAAACATCACAAAGTATTTCTTCAACAGCTAGAATAGGGAAAGATACTGTTATTCAGCCAAATACGTTTGTGGGTAACCATGTTGTTATAGGTGATAATTGTAGGATACATTCTAATGTTTCTATTTATGATAATTGTGTTATCGGAAATAATGTGACCATACATGCGGGAACAGTTTTAGGGTCAGATGCATTTTATTATAAAAATAGGCCAGAAGGTTTTGATCAATTATTATCTGGAGGACGTGTTGTTATTGAAGATAATGTTGATATAGGTGCACTTTGTACTTTTGATAGGGGTGTTACTGGAGATACTAGGGTAAAAAAAGGAACTAAGATAGATAATCAAGTTCATGTTGGTCATGATACTGTAATTGGTGAAAAGTGCTTAATAGCATCGCAAACTGGTATTGCCGGTTGTGTAATTATTGAAGACGAAGTTACCCTCTGGGGGCAAGTAGGAGTCATAAGTGCTATCACGATTGGAAAAAAAGCAGTAGTTTTAGCACAATCCGGAATTTCAAAATCTCTTGAAGGAAATGCCACGTATTTTGGAAGTCCGGCAGAAGAAGCACGTGAAAAAATGAAGCAAATGGCATGGATTAAACAAATTCCGAACATAATAAAAAAATAGAAGCATAAATAAGCTAAGGAAATACTTTATAAATTGTTTTCAATGCCATATTTTTGCATAGCAATAAATTAATATAGATATAAAATGAGTGTTTTAGTCAATAAAGATTCCAAAATAATTGTACAAGGTTTTACAGGTAGTGAAGGTACCTTTCACGCAGGTCAAATGATTGATTACGGTACGAACATCGTTGGTGGTGTTACTCCAGGTAAAGGCGGGCAAGAACATTTAGGAAAGCCAGTTTTTAATACTGTTCACGAAGCTGTTGAAAAAGTTGGAGCAGACACGACTATTATATTTGTTCCGCCAGCTTTCGCTGCAGATGCAATTATGGAAGCTGCAAATGCAGGTATTAAAGTAATTATAACTATTACTGAAGGTATTCCTGTGGCTGATATGGTAAAAGCATCAAACTATATTAAAGATATGGATTGTCGCTTAATAGGGCCTAACTGCCCAGGCGTTATAACTCCAGGTGAAGCTAAGGTTGGAATTATGCCAGGTTTTGTTTTCAAAAAAGGAAATGTTGGTATTGTTTCTAAATCAGGAACATTAACATACGAAGCTGCTGATCAAGTAGTACGTCAAGGTTTAGGGATTACAACGGCTATTGGTATTGGTGGTGATCCAATTATTGGAACAACAACAAAAGAAGCTGTTGAAATGTTAATAAACGATCCAGAAACAGAATGTGTAGTTATGATTGGTGAAATTGGAGGTCAATTAGAGCCAGATGCTGCAAGATGGTACAAAGCAAGTGGTAGTAAAAAACCAATCGTTGGTTTTATTGCAGGTGAAACTGCTCCTGCAGGTAGAACTATGGGTCATGCTGGTGCAATTGTTGGTGGTAGTGATGATACTGCTCAAGCTAAAAAACGCATCATGCGTGAGTGTGGTATTCATGTAGTTGAATCTCCTGCTGAAATTGGATTGAAAGTTAAAGAAGTAATGGGATAATTGTCTGACAATTAAATCAAAAGTATATAAGGTTAAAAAATCCCGTTTATTCTGAATAATTTTCAGTTTAAGCGGGATTTTAGCTTTCTATATATCAAACAAAAGGTATATTTGAATAACAACTGAACAAATCGAACAAAAATGAAATTATTAGAAGGTAAAAACGTAATAATTACAGGTGCAAGCAGAGGTATTGGTACTGGTATTGCTCAAGTTTTTGCAGACCATGGAGCTAATGTGGCTTTTACATATAGTTCTAGTGAGGCGCCAGCGTTAGCATTAGAAAAAGAATTGACGGCTAAAGGCGTAAAAGCAAAAGCATATAAAAGTAATGCGGCTAGTTTTAGTGATTCAGAAGCATTAGTAGCTAAAGTTTTAGAAGACTTTGGTGGGGTGATAGATGTATTGATTAACAATGCTGGAATTACAAAAGACAACCTTCTTATGCGTATGTCTGAGGATGATTTTGATAAAGTAATTGAAATTAATCTAAAGTCGGTTTTTAATATGACTAAAGCAGTTCAGCGTACCATGTTAAAGCAGCGTAAAGGTTCTATTATAAACATGAGTAGTGTAGTTGGAGTTAAAGGTAATGCGGGTCAAACGAATTATGCAGCATCAAAAGCAGGTATGATAGGTTTTACCAAATCTATAGCACTAGAATTAGGTTCTAGAAATATTCGCTGTAATGCTATTGCTCCAGGGTTTATTGAAACAGAAATGACAGATAAACTTGATGCAAAAGTGGTACAAGGTTGGAGAGATGGTATTCCTTTGAAAAGAGGAGGTAGTCCAGAAGATATTGCAAATGCTTGTTTGTTCTTTGCTTCGGATTTGTCAGCATATGTAACTGGTCAAGTGTTAAACGTTGATGGAGGAATGCTAACTTAGTAGTAGCCATAATTATGCAAATTCAGACTATCTTTTTTTTAATTTTAGCAGCACTTGTTGCTATAATAATAGTCTTTTTTCAATATTATTATAAAAATAAAAAGAGAGGAAGACGAATCGTTTTGCTCTCTTTTTTACGTTTTATAGCGTTATTTTCTCTATTTATATTGCTTATTAATCCAAAATTCGTAAAAAAGGACTATATCGTTGAGAAAACTAATTTGGTGGTCGTGGCTGATAATTCAAGTTCAATGGCTGCTAATTCAGCGCAATTAATTACATTTTTAGATCAATTTAAATCAGATAAAACACTGGCTGAAAAATTTAAAATTGATTATTATGAATTTGGTGATCAGCTTCAAGTACTTGATTCTTTAAATTTTTCTGAAAAGAATACGAATATAACAAAGGCATTAAAATCTGTTTCGGAAATTTACAATCAAAAAAATACAGTTGGAGTTTTACTTTCGGATGGGAATCAAACCATAGGTCAAGATTATGAATTTTATGGAGCTAAAATTAATATTCCTTTCTATGGGGTAGTTTTTGGGGATACCACGAAGTATGAAGATGTTAGAATCAACCAAGTAAATACCAATAAATTTGCGTTCTTAAAAAATAAATTTCCAATTGAATGTTACCTGTCTTATGAGGGAGATATTCCTGTGGATCTTCCAGTTACTGTTGTTGTAGATGGTAAAACAGTATTTAAAGAGCAAGTACAGTTCTCTAATGTGATACAATCAAAGCGTATACATACCTTTTTAAATGCAGATGCCATTGGAGTGAAAACTATTGCTATTACTGTAGGGGCCTTGAAAAACGAGAGGAATATAGTAAATAACAAAAAATCTGTTGTAGTTGAACTAATAGATGAAAAGACGAATGTAACTATAATTTCTGCTGTTATGCATCCCGATTTAGGAGTTTTGAAAAAAGCAATTGAAACCAATGAACAACGGTCGGTGACCATTGTAAAGCCTTCTGTGTCTAAAAAAATATTAGAAGAGACAGATATTTTTATCTGCTATCAGCCAGATGCTAGTTTCAAGGCTGTATATTCTTTTATTTCTAATTCTAATTCAAACTACTTTACTATAGTAGGAACTAAAACGGACTTGAGTTTTCTTAATTCACTAGATTTAGCTTATAAAATTGAAACAGGGTATCCTGTTCAGGAGGTCTTAGGAAAAGTAAATCCTTCCTTTTCAAAGTATGATATATCATCCAGTGATTTTACAGATTATCCTCCATTAGCTAGTAATTCGGGAGCAATTAGTTTCTCGGGAACTCATGATGCATTGCTGCAAATGAATATTAGGGGTGTAGATGTAAATAATCCGCTTTTAGCAATTTCCGAAAATAAGGGTCAGAAAACGGCTGTTTTACTTGGAGAGAATATATGGAAATGGCGTTTAAAGAATTATATCAACCTTGAAAATTTCGAAAATTTCGACACTTTTTTAGGTAAACTCCTGCTTTATTTGTCCAATAATGCAAAAAAAGAACGTTTATCGATAGATTATAAATCGGTTTATGAAAACTTAGGATCTGCAAAAGTTACGGCTAGTTATTTTGATGAAACCTATGTTTTTGATGCGAAGGCGAAGCTCTTTATACAGATGGATGGCGGAGAGAAGATTCCAATGCTATTAAAGGCTAATTATTTTGAAGCCGATCTAAGTGATTTTAAATCGGGTACGTATTCTTTTAAAGTTGGAGTAGAAGGGAAGTCTATTTCAAAGTCAGGTAAATTTACAGTTTTAAATTATGAAGTAGAGCAACAGTTTTTTTCATCAGATTATAAAAAAATGGAAAATTTCTCTACAGCAACAAACGCATCACTTTTGTATCCTAATCAATTCTCTCAACTTTTAAAGGTACTTAATGCGGATAAATGCTTCCTTCCAACCCAAAAGAGCGTAGAAAATGTCGTATCTTTGATAGACTTTAAAATCCTTCTAGGGCTTATTATTATAGCTCTTTCATTAGAATGGTTCATCAGAAAATATAACGGATTAATTTAAATTTAAATTCAAATATGGATAAAATTCCAAAAATTGCATTACCAGCGGTTTTCGCTTTAGTAGTTTTAATAATATTAATTTCAAAATCTACTGTTACGGTAGACTCAGGTCAGGCTGGTGTTTTGTACAAACAATTTCAAGGTGGTGTGGTTACAGATGAGCCACCATTAGGAGAGGGTTTTCATTTTGTAGCGCCATGGAATAAGGTTTTTATTTATGAAGTGAGACAACAAGAAGTTCTGGAGAAAATGAATGTTTTGTCTAGTAATGGTTTAGATATTAAATTAGAGGCCTCGGCTTGGTTTGAGCCTGTTCGTAGTGAGCTAGGTAAATTACACCAAGAAAAGGGAGAAGATTACATACAAAGAGTTTTATTACCTACAATACGTTCTGCGGCACGTTCTGTAGTAGGGAGGTATACGCCAGAGCAATTATATTCTAGCAAACGTGATGCAATCCAACAAGAGATTTTTGACGAAACCCAAAAGATCGTTGAAGGAGAATATATTCAATTAAATGAAATTTTGGTTCGTGACGTGACCTTGCCTTCTACTATTAAAGACGCAATTGAGCGTAAGCTTAAACAAGAACAAGAATCATTAGAATATGAATTTCGTTTAGTAACGGCAAAGAAAGAAGCGGAAAAGGTAACGATTGAAGCACAGGGTAAAGCTGATGCAAACCGTATTTTAAGTGCATCATTGACTGATAAGATTCTACAGGATAAAGGTATTGATGCTACATTGGAACTCTCTAAATCTCCGAACACTAAAGTTGTTATCGTTGGTGGTGGAGAATCAGGCTTGCCATTAATATTGGGGAATAACTAATCTGTTAGTTTTTGAATAAAAACGAGAACAGTTGTTAAAAAAACGATTTTTTATTTTTTAACACTAAAATTAATTTTACTTTTACATCAGAATGAAAAACTACACTACACATCATCATCATTTTTATACTTGCTTTCAAGCGAGGTAGAAATGTATTGTAGTAGTACAACATATTTTAAACCCGTTTGAGCAATCAAACGGGTTTTATTTTTAAACTTTTTTTGATTGCCAGACACAAACTAAAAAGAAAATGACAAAAATTAGAATTGCTATTCAAAAATCAGGACGTTTAAATGAAGAGTCTATCGAGATTCTTAAAGATTGTGGTATCTCTATTGATAACGGTCGCGATCAATTAAAAGCTTCTTCTCGTAACTTCCCTATGGAGGTATTTTATTTGCGAAATGGAGATATTCCTCAGTACTTAAGAGATGGCGTTGTAGATATTGCAATTATAGGAGAGAATGTGCTAATAGAAAAAGGAGAAGATATTTCTATTGCAGAGAAATTAGGCTTTTCAAAATGCAAAGTATCTTTAGCTGTTCCTAAGGCAGTGAAATATGATTCCGTTAAAGATTTTCAAGGGAAACGTATTGCAACATCATACCCAAATACGGTTAAAAACTATTTGGCAGATAAAGGCGTTTCAGCTGATATTCACATAATTAATGGTTCTGTAGAGATTGCTCCAAATATTGGGCTAGCAGATGCTATCTGTGACATTGTTTCTAGCGGAAGTACTTTGTTTAAGAATAACCTAAAGGAAGTAGAAGTAATGCTAAAGAGTGAAGCTGTTTTGGCAGTATCACCTAAAATAACAGAAGAAAGAAAAGGTATTCTTGAAAAATTACAATTCAGAATTCAATCGGTTTTAAGAGCAAGACAATCAAAATATGTATTGTTAAATGCGCCGAATGATAAATTACCAATGATATTAGATTTGTTACCAGGAATGCGTAGTCCTACCGTTTTGCCATTAGCAGAGGAAGGCTGGAGCTCTGTACATACTGTTATTAAAAAAGATTCCTTCTGGGAAGTTATTGATGAGCTAAAACAAGCTGGTGCCGAAGGTATTTTAGTATGCCCTATTGAAAAAATGGTTTTATAAGATTACCAATGAAGGTTGTTTTTAATGTAAAATTGATTCCTTATGAAGAAATGGAGTCAATTATTCCACTTGTAATTCAGTTAAACAAAGGAAAGTTTCCTGAAGAAGTATTGATAAGTAGGTTAAAAGATGTGCTTGCAACGGGAAGGTATCAATGTATTGGAGTCTATGACGATACCCAATTAATTGCGTGCTGCGGTTTTTGGATTCTCAATAAGCTGTATGCTGGGAAGCATGTAGAGCCAGATAATGTATTTGTAACAGCAGCTTATCGCAGTGCAGGGGTTGGTGAGTTAATGATGACTTGGTTGTTTAATTATGCTAAAAGTATTGGTTGTATTGGTGCAGAAGTAAATTGTTACATCCATAATGAAAAAGGTAAAAAGTTCTGGGAGCGTCAAGGTTTTGAAGCTTTAGGGTATCACATGTTAAAGAAATTTGATTAGTATTTGTTATGAATAAAATATATAATCCTAAAAGAGAAGATTGGAAATCCATTCTTAAGCGTCCTACAAAGTCTGTAGCAGATATAGAAAGTACTGTAAATACTGTTTTTGATGAACTTCAGAAAGATGGTGATGCTACTATAAAGAAATATACAGAAAAGTTTGACGGCGTTTCTGTAGCGGATTTATTAGTTACAGACGATGAAATTGTTGAAGCGAACAGTTTGGTTGCTATTGAATTAAAAGAGGCTATTCTTCTTGCGAAAGAGAATATCGATAAATTTCATGCTGCTCAGAAAACAGAAAGTATAGAAGTAGAAACAAGCCCCGGAGTGCATTGTTGGCAGGTAAAAAGACCAATAGAGAAAGTAGGTTTGTATATTCCTGGAGGAACAGCGCCATTATTTTCAACCATCTTAATGTTAGCGGTTCCTGCTAATATTGCAGGTTGTTCGGAGATTATTATGTGCACACCACCTAACAAAGAAGGTAAAATACATCCTGCTATCTTATATACGGCTAACCTTTGTGGGGTAACTAAGATTTTTAAAGTAGGAGGTATTCAGGCCATTGCAGCAATGACCTTTGGTACAGAATCTATTCCTCAAGTTTATAAGATATTTGGACCAGGAAATCAATACGTAACGGTTGCAAAGCAGATAGCAACAAAGTATGGGGTTGCCATAGATATGCCTGCGGGCCCAAGCGAACTCTTGGTTGTTGCAGACGATACAGCAAATGCAGAATTTGTAGCATCAGACTTATTAAGTCAAGCAGAGCATGGTGTTGATAGTCAGGTTATATTGGTAACTACATCTAAAGCAATGCTTGAATCTGTAGAAAAAGAGGTTGAACTACAAATTGAAGATTTACCCCGTAAAGATATCGCTCAAAAAGCTATCGATAATAGTAAATTAATTTACTTAGAAGATGACCAAACAGCGCAGGAATTAATCAATGAGTATGGTCCTGAGCATTACATTGTTTGTGTAGAAGATGAGGGTTCTTATTTGAGTGCAATTAGCAACGCAGGTTCTGTTTTTATAGGAAATTATACCCCAGAAAGTGCAGGAGATTATGCTTCGGGTACTAATCATACTTTGCCTACCAATGGGTATGCTAAGCAATATAGCGGAGTGAACTTAGATAGTTTCATGAAAAGTATGACTTTTCAGAAAATTTCAAAAGAAGGGATTCAAGAAATTGGTTATGCCATTGAATTAATGGCAGAAGCAGAAGGTTTGCAAGCGCATAAAAATGCAGTAACCCTACGATTAAATAGTTTAGACGATGAATAAACTAAATATACAAGGTTTAGTTCGCGAGAATGTAAAAGGACTGAGTCCGTATTCTTCAGCGCGTGATGAATATGTATCAGATGGTTCTCAAATGGTATTTTTAGATGCTAACGAGAATCCATTTGAAAATGGAGTCAATAGATATCCTGATCCACAACAAAGAGGCTTAAAAGAGGTTTTAGCATTGCAAAAAGGGGTGAAAACAACAAATATTCTCTTTGGGAATGGTAGTGATGAAGTTCTTGACCTTATTTTTCGTGCTTTTTGTGAGCCTAAAGAAGATAATGTAATCACATTGCCACCAACCTACGGAATGTATAAGGTGTTATCGGGAATTAATAATATTGAAAATAGAGAAGTATTGTTAACTACGGATTTTGAGCCTGATGTAGATCAGGTTCTTAATATTGTAGATGCTAACTCTAAGGTATTGTTTCTGTGCTCTCCAAATAATCCAACAGCCAATAGCTTTTCTAAAAATAAGATTATCAAACTATTAGAAAAGTTTAATGGAATAGTAGTTATTGATGAAGCGTATATAGATTTTTCAAAAGAAGAATCATGGCTGTCAGAACTGTCAAACTATAACAATTTGATACTTACACAGACGCTTTCTAAAGCCTACGGAATGGCAGGAATCCGCTTAGGGGTGTGTTATGCATCCGAAGAAATTATTGCTATTCTAAATAAAATTAAACCACCATACAACGTAAACGAGTTGACTCAAAAAAGAGCACTAGAACGCGTTTTAGATATAGAAAAAGTAAATAAGGAAGTTGCTGATATATTGGAAGAAAGAGCATTATTATCTAAAGCATTACTTCAGTTAAATTTTGTGATTAAAGTATATGATACCGATGCTAATTTTATATTAGCAAAGCTTGATAATGCAACAGAGAGATATGATCAGTTACTGGCAAGAGGTATTGTTGTTCGCAACCGTACTACACAACCGTTATGTGAGAATACCTTGCGTTTTACTGTGGGTACAAAAGAGGAAAACAAGAAATTGATTAAGGTTCTAAAGGAAATAAATTAATATGAAAAAAGTACTTTTTATAGATCGAGATGGCACTATCATAAAAGAAACGATAGACGAGCAAATTGATGGTTTTGAAAAAATGACCTTTTACCCGAAAGCGTTTACGTTTTTAGGTAAAATTGCAAAAGAACTAGATTATGAATTGGTGATGATTACCAATCAAGACGGACTAGGAACGGACGTTTTTCCAGAGGATACGTTTTGGCCTGTACATAATTTTATTATGAATTCTTTTGAGAATGAAGGTGTAGTTTTTGACAAAGTATTTTTAGATAGAACATTTCCACATGAGAATGCAAATACGCGTAAACCAGGAACAGGGTTGCTTACCGAGTATTTCTCAGAAGCATATGACTTGGCAAATTCTTTTGTTATCGGAGATCGTTTAACGGATATGGAATTAGCGAAAAATCTTGGTGCAAAAGGTATTTTTATAAATGACGAAACGAATCTTGGGACAGGTGAAATTACCATAAAACGTGATGAGCTAAACGAATATATTGCTACGGAAACCAATGATTGGGAAAAGATTTACGAGTTTTTAAAATTAAAAGACCGTGTTTCATCGGTAAGTCGTAAAACAAATGAGACTGCTATTGAAATTAAAGTAAACCTAGACGGGACAGGGAAAAGTAGTATTGCTACCGGACTTGCTTTTTTTGATCATATGCTAGACCAGTTGGCTCGTCATGGTCAGATGGATCTAGATATTAAGGTTGATGGAGATTTAGAAGTAGACGAACATCATACTATTGAAGATACTGCAATTGCATTAGGGGAAGTTTTTCATAAAGCATTGGGTACTAAATTAGGTATTGAGCGTTACGGATTCTGCCTGCCAATGGATGATTGTTTGGCGCAAGTGGCTATAGATTTTGGGGGAAGAAATTGGTTGGTTTGGGATGCTGAGTTTAAAAGAGAAAAAGTGGGTGATATGCCAACTGAAATGTTCTTACACTTTTTTAAATCATTCAGCGACGGAGCAAAAGCAAACATTAATATAAAAGCAGAAGGGACTAACGAGCATCATAAAATTGAAGCCATTTTTAAAGCTTTTGCAAAAGCAATAAAAATGGCTGTAAAACGAGATGTAGAGAAGATGGTATTGCCATCTACGAAAGGAATGTTATAAAATAGTTGAATGAAAATAGTAATTATAAATTACGGGGCAGGAAATATTCAAAGCATAAAATTTGCAATTCAACGACTTGGTTTTGAGGCTATTTTGACAAATGATGTACATGAAATTCTAGCTGCTGATAAAGTCATTTTTCCAGGCGTAGGCGAAGCAAGTAGTGCAATGCACAAATTGCGTGCTAGCGGTTTAGATACATTGGTTCCAAACTTAAAGCAACCTGTCTTAGGGATTTGTTTGGGAATGCAGTTAATGTGTAATTCCACCGAAGAAGGCCATACAGATGGCTTAGGTATTTTTGATGTTGCTGTAGTGAAGTTTTCAAATCAAGTAAAAGTTCCTCAAATTGGTTGGAATCAAATTCAAGATTTGAAATCGGAATTATTTGAAGGTATTTCTGAGGACGAATATATTTATTTGGTACATAGTTTTTATGCTCCAATTTGTAAAGAGACGATAGCGACATCTAATTACGATGTTACGTATAGTGCGGCATTACAGAAAGACAATTTTTACGGAACTCAATTTCACCCTGAAAAAAGTAGTAGCGTTGGAGAAAAAATTCTTTTGAATTTTTTAAAAATGAAATAGTATGTCAGTTAAATTCTCAACAGATAAAAGTAAATTAGATCTTGATAAGATTCAACAATACATTAGTAACGAATCATACTGGGGAGAAGGAAGAACTTTAGAAGAGGTCAAAATAACAATTGATAATTCATTCTGTTTTGGTTTGTATACTGAAAATGGAGCGCAAATAGCTTTTTCTAGAGTAGTTACAGATCATATATTGTTTGCTTATCTAATGGATGTAATCGTTTTTACAGAATTTCAAGGTAAAGGATATGGTAAACAGCTTGTGGAGTATATAATGACTAATGAGTTGCTTAAAAAGGTTAAAACGATAGCCTTAAAAACAAAAGATGCTCATAGTTTGTATGAGCGTTACGGATTTAAAAAAGTTGGAGATTCAGAATTTTGGATGTCCATTGATAAAATAAAATTATAATGCGAATAATTCCAGCAATAGATATTATAGACGGTAAATGTGTGCGCTTATCAAAAGGCGATTACGACACTAAAAAAATTTACAATGAAAATCCGCTTGAAGTAGCTAAAGAGTTTGAGGCACACGGAATTGAATACTTGCATTTAGTAGACTTAGACGGCGCCAAGTCAAAACATATAGTAAATCATAAGGTTTTGGAGCAAATAGCTTCGCAGACAAACTTGAAAATCGATTTTGGTGGTGGTCTAAAGACCAATGCGGATTTGAAAATAGCATTTGATAGTGGTGCTTACCAAATTACAGGAGGAAGCATTGCTGTAAAAGATCAGGATACTTTTTTGGGTTGGTTGGAAACCTACGGAGCGGAAAAAATTATTTTAGGAGCCGATGCTTTGAATGAAAAAGTAGCCGTATCGGGTTGGCAAGAAGATTCTAAGCAAAAATTAATACCATTTATTCAAGCCTATCAAAAAAAAGGAGTTGTATATGTTATTTGTACAGATATTAGTAAAGACGGTATGTTGCAAGGACCTTCGTTTGATTTGTATGAGCGTATTTTGAATGAAACAGGTCAAGGAGTTGCCAGAAGTAAAATTAATTTGATTGCTTCAGGCGGTATTTCTACTTTTGATGAATTGCCTAAATTAGCAGAGCTGGGTTGTGAAGGAACCATCATCGGAAAAGCGATTTATGAGAACAGAATCAGTTTAAAACAATTGGAAGATTACATACTTTCTAAATAAATAATATGCTAACAAAACGAATAATACCTTGTTTAGATATTAAAAACGGACGCACGGTAAAAGGAATCAATTTTGTTGATTTACGCGATGCAGGTGATCCGGTGGAATTGGCAGAAATCTATGCGAATTCTGGAGCAGACGAATTGGTTTTCTTAGATATTTCGGCTACAGAAGAACGCCGTAAAACACTAGCTGATTTAGTCTATCGCGTAGCGGAAAAAGTAAATATTCCGTTTACTGTTGGTGGTGGAATAGCATCAATTGAAGATGTAGATATACTACTGCAAAATGGTGCAGATAAGGTATCTATAAATTCTTCGGCTGTAAAAAATCCGCAGTTAATAAATGAGCTATCCGCTAAATTTGGCGCACAGTGTATTGTGGTAGCTATTGATGCGAAACGTATAGATGGAGAGTGGATTGTTCATTTAGTAGGGGGGAAAGTACCTACTGAAATTCGTTTATTTGACTGGGCAAAAGAAGTAGAACAACGTGGTGCAGGCGAAATTTTATTTACCTCAATGGAAAATGATGGCACCAAAGATGGCTTTGCTAATGAAGCACTTGCAAAACTATCAACCGAATTAAATATTCCTATCATAGCTTCAGGTGGAGCAGGTACTATGCAGCATTTTACCGATACTTTTATAGAAGGTAAGGCAGACGCCGCATTAGCAGCTAGTGTGTTTCATTTTAAAGAAATAGAAATACTAGATTTGAAAAAAGAATTAAAGGCCAACGGTATTCCTGTTAGGTTATAACACAAACTAAGGTGAGTCAGGAAAAAAGTTTATCGATTAAAATAAGGAATATCGATTTATAGCTGACGTATATAAAATAAATAAAGAGCAACTGATGAAAATAGATTTTGATAAAAATACAGACGGATTAATACCTGCTATCATACAAGATGCAACAACAAAGAATGTTTTAATGTTGGGGTATATGAACCAAGAAGCTTTTGATAAGACGCAAGAAACAAAGAAGGTTACATTTTTTAGTCGCACTAAAAAACGTTTATGGACCAAGGGAGAAGAGAGCGGTAATTTCTTGAATCTTGTAGCTATTAAAAACGATTGTGATAATGATACATTACTGATCACTGTAAATCCGGTAGGGCCTACTTGTCATAAAGGAACAGATACCTGTTGGGAAGAAGAAAACAATAGTTCTTTTAGTTTCTTATCCAACTTAGAAGCAATTATAAAAGACCGTAAAGACAACCCTGAAAATGAAGACAGTTATGTGGCTTCGCTTTTTAGAAAAGGAATAAATAAAGTCGCTCAAAAAGTGGGAGAAGAAGCTGTAGAAGTTGTTATTGAAGCAAAGGATAATGATGATAAGTTGTTTTTAGGAGAAAGTGCAGATTTGTTGTTTCACTATTTAATTTTGTTACAAGCAAAGGGGTTTACGCTTAAAGATGTTGAAGAAGTATTAAAAAAGAGAAATTAGTTTTTAGAACAATCACTTTTTATACATCCGAAATAACGTAGAGATATGTTATTTCGGATTTTTTTTGTAAAAATGTTTAGTTCACGAGAGCCAATTACTCAGTTGTAACGTATATGTTAAGGTTGATAAAAACAAGGCTATTTTAGATTTGTGTAAAGCTGTGTAATTACACAGTAAGTGTATAAAATTTACACACTTTTTAGTTCTAAAATACCTGAAAACAGCAGTAAATAGGTTTTTTGCAGGATTGGTACACAAGTTGCCATAAGTATTGAAGATTGATACAAAATAAAGAGAGAACGCATATTATGAAAACAGGAGCAATTACTTTTAAAGAATTATATTCTACCGTAAATAATAAATTTATAAGCGGAGATAAGAAAACTAACCCTATTAATTTATGGGCTATAGTTGTATTGGTAAGTTCATTTGCCTTAATGTTAGGAGCAGCTTACATCGTTTATTTGTTACAAGAAGATTTTGCTCAATTTAATTTTGAACGCTTAAATACAAGTTGGGGTTTTGCATTTTTTATAGTTGCAGCTTCTTTATTTGTTTTTAAAGTTACTTTCTTTTTATACAACCTATTTCTTTACTTTAAATATAAGCCTATCGCTTCTGTAAGTGATGAAGAGTTACCAACATGTACGGTAATTGTACCTGCATATAATGAAGGTAAGCAAGTTTGGGCAACCTTGAAAAGTTTAGCAAAAAGTGATTATCCAGAACACAAACTGCAACTATTAGCTATTGATGATGGGAGTAAGGATGATACTTGGAAATGGATGCAAGAGGCTAAAAAAGTTTTAGGAGATAGAGTAACTATTTTACAACAACCAAAAAACATGGGTAAGCGTCATGCATTATACCGTGGTTTTAATTTAGGAACTGGAGAAATTTTTATTACTGTAGATAGTGATTCTGTAGTAAACACAGATACGCTGCGTAATTTAGTGAGTCCGTTTATCGTAGATGAAAAATGTGGTGCAGTAGCAGGAAATATTCAAGTATTGAATAATAAAAAAGCAATCTTGCCTAAAATGTTAAACGTGAGTTTTGTGATGAGCTTTGAATTCAAGCGTTCTGCAGAGAGCAGTTTAAATTCTGTACTTTGTACCCCAGGTGCATTAGCAGCCTATAGAGCAGAAGCAGTATTTAATTGTTTGCCAGAATGGATCAATCAAACTTTTATGGGGCAACCATCAGATATTGGTGAAGATAGAGCCATGACTAACATGATCTTAAAACAAGGGTACCATGTTTTATTTCAAAGAAATGCATTTGCATACACAAACGTTCCAGAAAAATATACAGGATTATATAAAATGTTTATCAGATGGGGTAGAAGTAATGTTCGTGAGAATATTGCAATGTCTAAATATGTATTTACAAGCTTTAGAGAGGGTTCTAAATTTGGGTCAAGACTTTTGTTTATTAGTCAGGCAATGAAGATAATTATGACCTATCCTTTTTTATTGTTTATGTTATTCTTTATAATATCACATCCAATTTTGTTTGTAAGCTCTACATTGGCAAGTATATTAGTCGTATCTACTTTTCCTGTTTTGTTTTATGCAAAGAGATATAGCCTATCACAAGCATTTTATGCATACTCTTATAGTATTCTATTTACATTTGGTTTATTCTGGATTACCCCTTATGCAATTGCAACAGCAAGTAGAAGAGGTTGGTTAACTAGAGAGATTGCAGCTTAATAAGTTAAGGATTAAAATATAATTTAAAGCCCGTATCATTTTTTATGATGCGGGTTTTCTTTATTTTAATTGGTGATGTACAAAAATGAAAACACGGCAATAAAAATCCATAAACAGAAAGCCAAAAGAATAGGTTTGTACCCTGTTGCTTTTAGGTCTTTTATTGATATGGTTGTCCCTACTAAAAAGAGCGTTAGTATTAGTAGTTTTTTAGAGAAAGCTACTATAGAATGTGTAGCAGCCTCGGGTACAAGGTGATAACTGTTAATACCTATCGCTATCATAAATAAAAGAATAAAATAAGGTATTTTGATGTGCTCCCCTTTAGTTTTAAAAATGAACATAGATAGAACAGATAGTGGAATGATCCAAAGTGTTCTTGATAATTTTACGGTTGTTGCTATGCGTAAAGCTTCATCACCATATCCTAGTGCAGCACCAACTACAGAACTTGTATCGTGAATGGCTATGGCACACCAGAGTCCAAATTGATGTTGGTCAAGATCAAATAGGTGCCCTAACGCAGGAAATATAAACAAAGCAATAGCATTTAGGGTAAACACGACACCTAATGCAATACTAATAGTTTTTCCGTTGGCGCGGATTACTGGAGAAATCGCAGCTATGGCGCTACCACCACAGATTGAGGTTCCTGAAGTAATCAAATGTCCGAGTTTTGTATCAATTTTTAATAACCTAGTTAATAAAAAACCTAAACTAACCGTAAGTACAATGGAGAAAAAGGTTAAGCCTAAACCTTCTTTACTTGTCTCTAGGGTATCTTTTAAGTACATTCCGAAGCCTAATCCAATAATAGAAGCTTTTAGAAGTATCTGAATGGCATTTTGACTGCATTTTTTAAACGGATCTTCAAAAAATAAAGAAAAGGTAAATCCTAAAAATAAAGCAGTGGGGCTATTGATAAAGCCAAACATCGCAGCTAGTAAAATGCTTATAAAAAGTAAGGGGGCTACTATAGGTTTCATTTCAACTAATTTTGAGAGACAAAACTAGTAGTTTAGTATAACTATTAAGCAAACTTAATTCCTATCTGTAATAACTAAAAGTTATAGCTGTTTTGAACAAACCGCTCAAAATAATCCATGAGGTTAGATTTATAGCCAGTTCTAGACACAAAATAAAACCAGCGCTCTATTGAGAATCCTTTAAGGTCTATAATCTTAAGTTTATTAGTGATCAAATCTTCTCGAACGGCGTGTATGGAGAGTAATGCATAGGCATCAGAATAATATAAATAATTTTTAATAGCCTCTGTACTATTTAGGGTTACTGCCACATTCAATGACTTTATATCTTGCTCTAGTAATGCTTCATAGATCATTTCACGTGTTCCTGATCCAGACTCACGCTCAATAATGGGGAGCTCTTGGAGTTTCTTTAAGGAAATAGTTCCCTTTGGGAATTGCATGTTCTTCTCGCTAGTTACTAGAACAATTTCATCTTTAATAAATTTTTTAAAGTGAAGTTTCGGGTTGGTGTTTTTTCCCTCTGTAATTCCGAAATCTAATTGTTGGTTTAGGATGAGGCCTTCAATATGGTCAGAATTATCACTTTCAATTTGAAAATTTGTCTTTGGATATTGAGTTCTGAATTGGGCAATGATTTTAGGAATGATATAGCTGGCTAGCGTAGTGCTAGCTCCAAATTTAATGGTATCAGGCAGTTGATTGTCTTTGTGTATGAACTGATTTTCAATTTCTGAATATACCTCAAGAATCCTATTTACATAAATTAAAAAAGATTTTCCATCGTCTGTTAATTCAATAGAATTGCGTTTTCGAATAAAAAAAGTGGTATTATACTCATCTTCTAAGTTACGTATTGCTTTAGAAATAGCGGGTTGCGAAATAAATAATTGCTCTGCAGCTTTTGTAAAGCTAGAATGATGTGCAACTGATTTGAAAATTTTAAGTTTATTATCCATAAATCATAAAAAATATCTTTTCAAAGATACTTTAAACTTTACAGAGATAGCTAAGCCAAGAAATGAAATATTGCTTCTTAATTTTCTGCTATTTCTATGGCTCTAAGATCTAATTCTAAAATAAAATCTTGTGTATTTTTATGGACTCTTTTACTGTAAAACCGACCTCGATCCCAATCAGGGGCATCAACAGCGTGCTCTAAATCGCTTATGGTGTCTTCAATTTTTAGTTTTAACTCATCATCATTAGAAGTTTCTAAATACTCAGAAATATCGATATAAGCTTCTAGTGCTTTTTCTGAATAATACCTTTGGTGATCAAAATTATTAGATCCTAATGCTTTTTTTGTATGGTTTAAGGCATAGCTTGCTTTCGTATAAATTATATCCCATTCTGGTTCATTAGAAGTAAATAGAAAAGAACATAAAATACTGAAGGTGATACATAGTTTGGTCATAGCTTCAATTTTATTTGTAGGAAATTATTTACAAATAACGTATATTTTTTTCAATTAGTACGTGTCATCTAACGATAAATATTTTATGAAGCTTATTATTTTTATCTTTCATCCATAACATCGGAGCCTGTTTTCGTTCATGTGCTTTATAAATATCTCCTATAATAGATTGGTATATTTTCCATTCCACATCAAATGTTGGAACTATAATCCACTCTTGTTTTTTAAGAAGGTAGTACAGGTTCTCATTAAATAAGGACAATTTGAATTCGTTAAGAGATAACCAAGAACCAACAATGCAATTTTCATTTAAAGTTGTAAGAATTGCATCTTCAAAATAAGGTTTAAATAATTGCGCCTTAAAACATGCTTTCGAGATTATATTATGTACGTTAATATGTTTTGATTCAAGAAATTGTATAGCTTCTTTCGTTTTTAAAAGAGCGAATTGTTTGTGTTTAATTTTTTGGACTTTCTCGTAAAATGCATCTTTGCGATTGGGGCCAACTAGTTGATGAATTTCATCAGAAATATTCGTGTCAATGATATAGAATTTATAAGTTAATTCAACATGTATAATTTCTTGATTTTTAGTATTTTGTAAAATAAAATCTATTTCTCCAGTAGTAATCTTCTCATTGCGTATTGGCTGATTAAATAGTAATGTTTTATAGGAGGTAGAGTGCGCAATTAATTGTTGAAAAATGTATTCAATTTGATGGCCTAACCTAATATTTTCAGGAATAGGCTGTAGTCTAAAATCAATTAAATTAAGTTCTGGAAACTTAAATTGTGGAATTCCGTTAAAGGTATCATTCCATAACTCTTGGGTCTGTAAAAAACCTTTTACTTGCGATACATTTATTAGAGCTAAAGTTACAACAAAGCGTTAAGATTTCTTAAATGGTAGCTTTTTTTTGTTAAAAGTGTTATTTTTATAGTATGGCTATGAATACAAGAAAAGGGTTCCGGTTTGCAACCTATGAAGCACCGGATCTAACTCCATTTGAAAAACTTTTTGATATTTTTCAAGAACTGATTACGCATACTTCTGGTGATGTTGAAGAAGCGCTAGATTGGTTACGTGAGTTGGATAAGGAATACGAACTTACCGATGAGAATTATACAATTGATGATTTTATCGAAGACCTGAAATCAAAAGGGTATTTACAAGAAGAATTTAAAGATGGAGGAGGAGAAGGTATAGATGGAGATGAATCTACTAAGGGTGGCGATTTATCGATTACGGCAAAAATGGAACGCATTATCCGCCAACGTGCATTAGATCAGATTTTTGGAAAGCTTAAGCGAAATGGTGCAGGTAATCATAAAACAGGGAAATCTGGACAAGGAGATGAACATACAGGAGAATTAAGGGAATACCGTTATGGTGATGGTTTAGACCGCATTTCTATGACGGAGAGTATTAAAAATGCTCAAATAAGTAGCGGAATAGGAGAGTTTTCTTTAAATGAAGATGACTTGGTCGTAGAAGATACCCACTATAAAGCGCAGATGAGTACGGTGTTAATGATAGATATTAGCCACAGTATGATATTGTATGGTGAGGATCGTATTACCCCCGCAAAAAAAGTGGCCATGGCACTGGCAGAATTAATTACAACTAGGTATCCTAAAGATACTTTAGACATTTTGGTTTTTGGTAATGATGCTTGGCCTATTCCTATTAAAGATCTTCCGTATTTAAAAGTTGGTCCGTACCATACCAATACCGTTGCAGGTCTTCAATTGGCGATGGATATGCTTCGTAGAAAACGAAATACAAACAAGCAAATTTTTATGATTACAGATGGTAAGCCTAGTTGTTTGCGGATGCCAGATGGTAGTTACTATAAAAACAGTGTAGGTTTAGACGATTTTATAGTAGAGAAATGTTATAATATGGCCCGTCAAGCAAGAAAACACCATATCCCGATTACTACTTTTATGATTGCGCAAGATCCTTATTTAATGCAATTTATCAGGCATTTTACAGAGGCAAATAAGGGAAAAGCATTTTTTACAGGCTTAAAAGGATTGGGAGAAATGATTTTTGAAGATTATGAAGCAAATAGAAAAAAACGTTTAAAGTAAGATCATTGCTTACGTTAAAATAAATTATTTATAAAAAAAAATGAATACGATATATGAAACTGAATTATAACGAAATAAATACATTGGGTGAGCTGAAAAAAGCTGGTTACCAAAGTAAGAGTATAAAAGATGAACTTAGAGATAATTTAAGGGATAAAATAAAAAATGGAGAAGAGACCTTTGTTGGGGTTTGGGGGTATGAAAATTCTGTAATTCCAGAATTAGAAAGGGCTATTCTTTCAAGGCATAATATAAATTTATTGGGTTTAAGAGGGCAGGCAAAAACCAGGTTAGCACGTTTGATGGTAAATTTGTTAGATGAAAATATCCCTGTAGTTGGTGGGTCAGAAATCAATGACGATCCGTTAAAGCCAATGTCACGTTATGCAATTGAATTAATCAAGGATAAAGGTGATGCTACGCCTATTACGTGGTTACACAGAAGCGAACGTTTTTCAGAGAAATTAGCAACTCCAGATGTTACGGTGGCAGATTTAATTGGAGATGTAGATCCTATTAAAGCTGCAAATTTAAAATTATCGTATGCAGATGATCGTGTAATCCATTTTGGAATGATACCTAGAGCCAACAGGTGTATTTTTGTAATTAATGAATTGCCAGATCTACAAGCTCGGATTCAGGTATCTTTATTTAACATTTTACAAGAAGGTGATATTCAAATTCGTGGATTTAAATTGCGTTTACCTTTAGATATTCAGTTTGTATTTACTGCAAATCCTGAAGACTATACTAATAGAGGGAGTATTGTTACGCCTTTAAAAGATAGAATAGGTTCACAGATTTTAACGCATTATCCAGAAGATATAGCAACTGCTCGCAAAATAACAGAACAAGAGTCTAAGTTAGATACCCGACAAACAGATGCTGTGTATGTTCCAGATATAGCAAAAGATTTATTAGAGCAAATTAGCTTTGAGGCTCGTGAAAGTGAATATGTAGATGCAAAGAGTGGAGTAAGTGCCCGTACGAGCATAACAGCTTTTGAGAATTTACTGAGTACAGCAGAACGTAGAGCATTATTAACGGGAGCAGATAGTACAATGGTTCGTTTGAGTGATTTCTTAGGTATTATTCCTTCTATTACAGGTAAAATAGAATTGGTTTATGAAGGAGAGCAAGAAGGGGCAGATGGTGTAGCTGCAATTTTAATTGATGATGCCGTTAAAACATTATTCCCTACATATTTTCCTGAAATAAATAAATTAGAGAAAAAAGGAGAAGAAACACCTTATGATGAGTTATTGCATTGGTTTTTTGAAGGAGACGGTTTTGAACTTTTAGATGAATATACCGATGAGGAATATAAAAGAGCGTTAGATGATATTCCAGCCTTAAATCAGTTACTAAAAGAATATCAACCAGAGTATGCTGAAAAAGATGTTTATTTCTTAAAAGAAGTATTACTTTGGGGACTCGTAGCTTATAAGAAGTTGAATAAGAATCGTTTTGAAGAAGGCTATCAATTTAAAGATATGTATAGCAGTTTTTTTACTGATTTGTAACAGTGTTATAGTAGTTAAAATGAAAAAAACCTTCCATTGCTGGAAGGTTTTTCAACTTTCAAAAACATAACAATCTGTCTCCCATTTAGTTTACCTGATACGCAGGTAGGTTAAAAATAAAAGAACTTCCTTCTTTGGGTTTACTCAATACAGTAATGGTCGTATCGTGTAAGTCCATGATTTTTTTAACTATAGCTAAGCCTAAGCCGTATCCTTGTTTCTTAGTGCTTTTGTCTACTTGTTTATAGCGGTCAAAAATATACGGCAATTCGCTTACTGCAATTCCTGTTCCTGTATCACTAATATTAATTTCAATATTTTTTCCTTTTTTGAGTAAGGAAAGGGTCACTGTACCATTATCCTCAGTATATTTTAAAGCATTTTCAATAAGGTTTTGTAAAGCTCTCTCGACTAAACTTACATCAGCAAAAACTAGACAATTGTCTTCGGGGTTGTTAAGTTTAAGGCTTATGTTCTTTTTATCGGCCAATACTTTAAATTTCGCAATTAAATCATGCGAAAGTTCTGTTATAGAAAAAGGTTCTTTTATCGGGCTAACCTGCTCAGCTTCTAATTTTGAATATTCAAATAATTGATTGATAAGCTTTGAAAGCTTGTCTATATTATCATGGGTAATTTGTAGGTATTCTTTTTTATCATTTTCAGATAAAGTTTCATTCTTCATTTGCAATGTTTCAACATACCCTTTAAGAATAGCTAAAGGGGTTCGTAAATCATGAGATACATTGGCAATTAATTCTCTTCTGAGTAGATCTACCGATTTCATTTTATCCATATTGTCTACTATAGTATCTGCCATTTCATTAAAGGAATTAGCTAAAATTGCAATATCAGACGCATCAGGATTTTCTATGCGAGCATCTAAATCTCCTTCTTGGAAACTTCTAACGGTTTTTGTGATTAAAAGCAAATTTTTGGTCAAAAACCATATGCTTAATAAGGCTATCAGTGCAGCAAAAAACATGGTTAGTGCTATGGCTCCTAGGCCAAGTTTCATAAAATATTGTCCAAAAAGATTATCACTTACGACTTGAAAATCTTTTCCTGCTAAAATTATATAGATAAACCCTTCTCTACCGTCAATATTAAAAGGTGCTACAGAAAAAATATTTTGTTCTCCGTGGTTTCTAGGATCATCGCCTAAAACATATTTTTCTCCTTTTGTAGTTATAAAATAATTAATAGGAGCTAAGGAAACAGATTGCATAGGAGCGTTGCCGCTATGGTCCAGTACCACCGAATAAAGTACAGTTCCAGATTTATCTAACAAGTAAACCTCGATGCTATGGTTAACAGCCATCATATCATGCATTAAATCACCAAAGAGGGCTTTGTTAACACTACCGTCTTCTAAAAAGGGAGATTCCTTCTGGAATTTTTCGTTGATGACATGATTTGCTGTATTGGCATTTATGCGTTGGGTAGTTTCTTCATTATATTTATTCGCTAAATATGCGGTAATAATAATATAAGAAGCACCCATTAAAACAATAATTAGGACAAAAGCTAACCAGAGTTTTTTTATTAATTTAGGAGTAAGCGTTTTTTCTTTTTTTTTCATGCAAGTATATCTTCATTGAACTTGTAACCAACTCCCCAGGTTGTAAGAATAAAAATGGGGTTTGCCATATCAGATTCAATTTTTGCTCTTAATCTATTTATATGAGAGTTTACAGTATGTTCGTACCCTTCAAAATTGTACCCCCAGATCATGTTTAATAAATCTGTTCTGGTATAATTTCTGCCAGGATTAGAAGCCATTAAAACTAAGAGTTCAAATTCTTTTGGGGAAAGCTCAATTTTTTTATCGTTTAAGATAACTTTTCGTTTATCTATATCTATACTAAGCCCTTCTGCCAAAATAGAGGAAGTATCCTTTTGAGGAATAGGTTTTATGTCTGTTCTGCGTAAAACAGCTTTAACTCTGGCTAACAGTTCTCGAATGCTAAATGGTTTTGTGATGTAATCGTCTGCTCCAATTTCTAAGCCTAATACACGATCTATTTCTTCAGATTTGGCAGTAAGCATTATAATGGGTGTATTTTTTTGACTTCTTATTTTTTTGCAAATTTCAATACCATCCATAGTTGGTAATGTTAGATCTAGCAGAATTAAATCATATGAATTTTCTAAAGCCATAGCTAAGCCAACTTTTCCATCCATAGCCTTTGCTGTAGTGTAAATTAAATCTGTTAGATGTATTTCTAACAATTTAATTATTTCTGGATCGTCTTCTATGATTAATATTTGCTTCATAACTATTTCAGGTGCTAAACAAGTTAAAATGTATCACAGAACTATCACAACACATTAAAAGTTGTTAATCGTGATGCGCTTTAATGATTATGTACCAAATAGCCGAATTGTTTTGTAAATCCTTACAAAAAACATTAAATTTCTGTTTATTTTTTAAGCTTTGAAGAGTGAAATAAGAAGTTAATGTTAATCAAAATCACGAGAATTTCTATCTAATTCTTCAAACTTAAAAGAGCCAATAAATATTTTTCTATAGGAAAAAGTTAGCAGCGTAATGGCTAATAAAAACAGGTCTAAAGTTGTGATTATAAGTCCTATAGGTAAAAAGGTTTCAGGCATTTCCAAATGATCAAAATTAGTAATAGTACTTAGCCGGTAGATTGATTCAAAAAATCTGAAAACATACACTGAAAATATAAAATATAAGACGTATTCTACATTTCTTAATTCTGGATCTGCATTTTTTTTGCTAATTAATTTTACAAGAATTAAGTATAGATATGTAAAATGTACCAGGGATAATATAGGGAAGATATAGTTGTCAAACTTTAAAAAGTAGAACTTGTTCGTATACAATCCATAAAAGCTGAATACATTGAGTATTAGCAACAATATTGTGGAAAATAACACAAGTACCCTTGGGGGAAAAAGGCGTATTATAAAGCGCATAAGTAGGTTTGTTTGGTCATGGGGGACCCTTTAATTTAAAACGACTCTTGATTTTATTTATTTGAAACTAATCGTTGAACTGCAGCTAATGTTGAGAAGCCCTATAAACCTGTTGTAAAAATATCCTTGAACTACCAATTTATCAGTTTTAGTAAATTATAGTTTTTTTAAAAATTTAGTTTTGCCGGTTTTCCTATTATTATATTTGAGGAACTAAATAACTTGAAAATGAAAAATATAATAATAACCTTAGTTTTTTTGCAGCTTGCTATGTCACTGCATTCTCAAAGCAAAGTAGAGGACGTAAAAAACTTTACGCTAACAAATGGAATGAAGGTTGTGGTTTTAGAAGATCATAGCATTCCAAATGCTAATATGTATATTTTCTGGAAAGTAGGTTCTAGAAATGAATACCCTGGTATAACAGGGCTTTCTCATTTCTTTGAGCATATGATGTTCAATGGCTCAAAAAAATATGGTCCAAAAATGTTTGATAGAATAATGGAAGCCTCTGGGGGGAGTAATAACGCTTATACATCGGAAGATGTTACTGTTTATACAGATTGGTTCCCATCTAGCGCTATGGAGACAATTTTTGATTTGGAAGCAGATCGTATTGCAGATTTAGCTTTAGATCCTAAAATGGTAGAAAGTGAGCGCGGAGTAGTATTGAGTGAAAGAAGTACAGGTCTAGAAAATTCCAATTTTAGAAACATAAGTGAAGAAGTTAAAGCGTCTGCTTTTTCCGCGCATCCATACCGTTGGTCTGTAATCGGCTATGAATCCGATATAAAAAACTGGACCATTGAAGATTTGCAAGCCTATTTTGATACCTATTATGCGCCTAATAACGCGGTGGTAGTTATTTCTGGTGATGTAACCTTAGAAAAGGTTGAAAAGATGGCAAAGCAATATTTAGAGCCAATTAAAGCACAACCAGAACCAAGAAAAGTACATACTGTAGAACCTGTACAACGTGGAGAAAAACGTGTAATGGTTCGTAAGGAAGTAAGTACTCCTAATGTTCTTATTGCGTATCATGTGCCTGAAACGCAGCATGAGGATCATTATGCTTTAGATGTCTTAAGTTCTATATTGAGCAAGGGTAAGAGCAGTAAGTTGTATAGTAAATTGGTTAATGAAACTCAAATGGCAACAAGCGTATTTGCATATATGCCGGAGAGTTTTGATCCTAATCTATTTTATTTTTACGGAATAGCAAATCAAGAGGTGTCAGCAGATGCTTTAGAAAAAGGTATTTTAAATGTTTTAGAAGATGTTATTGCAAATGGTGTTTCTGAACAAGAACTACAAAAGGTAAAGAATCAGAAATTAATGGAGTTTTATGAAACGCTAGAAACTATTGATGGCAAAAGTAATACGTTAGGGAGTTACGAAGTTTATTTTGGGGATTATAAAAAAATGTATGAAGCTCCTGCTGCTTACGAAAAGGTAAGTGTGGAAGATATTAAAAGAGTGGCAAAAAAATATTTTGTAAAAAGCAATAGAACAGTAGGTGTATTGCAAAATAACGAACCAGTTACTAATGGAGCTTCTAAATAAAGCAACACTTTTTTCACTTAAGAAATTACGTATTATGAAACATACTTTTAAAACATTCCTTTTTACAGCTTTTGCCTTTTTTTTACTAACGTCTATTGTGGCTCAGGAGAAGTTTACGCTTCCGGAGTATACTAAGGTTCAATTAAAAAATGGCCTAACAGTGTATTTGATGGAACAACACGAGGTGCCTTTAATTCAATTGACAGGTGTTTTCCCTGGGGGAGCTATTTTCGATAAGAAAACTAAAAGCGGACTTGCGAATAGTACAGCCACAGCATTAACTCTTGGGAGTAAAAACTATACTAAAGCTCAAATTGAAGAAAAAGTAGAATTTTTGGGAGCAAGTATTAGTACAAGGGCTTCCTTGGAATATGCTTACATATCTTCTTCTTTTATGAAGAAAGATCAAAAAGAAATACTAGCAATAGTTAAAGACGTTTTATTGAATCCTGTTTTTCCAAAAGACGAGTTAGATAAAATGATGAGTAGAAGGTTGGTTGAAATGGACCAAAAAAAGGAAAGTCCGAGAGCTGTTTTGGGTGATTATTACAATAAATTTGTTTTTGGAGACCATCCTTATGGGAATCCTGAAGAAGGTATTAAAGCTACTTTAGAGACAATCACCAAAGAAGATATTAGTGCTTTTTACAAGGAAATGTATGATCCTAAAACATCGGCAATTGCTGTAGTCGGAGATTTTGATACAAAAACCATGAAAAGAGACATAGAATCACTTTTTGGTAAATGGAACTCTGAGAATTCTCCGGCTGTGAATTTATCAGAAATTCCTAAAAATAATGAATCACGCGTTTTAGTGGTAAATAAAGAAAATGCAACGGAAACTACATTTTATATTGGCGGACCAGGAGTTGCAAGAAATAATCCCGATTATGTAGGCTTAGAAGTTATAAACACTATTCTTGGAGGTAGATTTACTTCTTGGTTAAATGATGAGCTACGCGTAAATTCTGGACTTACCTATGGTGCTAGAAGTACTTTTTCTCATTATAAATTGGGAGGTTCCTTTATTATTAGCACGTTTACAGCTAATGAAACCACGGAGCAAACCATAGACTTAGCTTTAAAAACATACAAAAAGCTACACGAGAAAGGTTTAGATAAAGAAACTTTGTTATCCGCTAAAAACTATGTAAAAGGCCAGTTTCCTCCAAATTATGAGACCAATAGCGCTTTAGCGGGCTTACTAACGGATATGTTTACATATAATTTTGATGAAGCTTATATCAACACCTTTAGTGATCAAGTAGATGCTTTAACTGTTGAGAAAGCAGAGAAGTTAATTGAAAATTATTTTCCGAAAGACAACTTGCAATTTGTCTTGATAGGAAAAGCATCCGAAATAGCAGAAATGGCTAAAAAGTATGGAGTTGTAAAACAGGTTGAAATTACTGCAGACGGTTATTAGTTTAATGTAGTTTTTCATAAAAAAAATCCCATTAGTTTAAACTGATGGGATTTTTGGTGAAGTAACATTACGGTGGTTTTTTTTAATACCTTATAGGTTGATATGAGCTAAATTAGTCCACTATAAATCTAAACAGATAAAAGAAGTCTACATTATGTTTTAGATAAATAGTACTTTTACTTTAGATTTAATTTTACATGCAAAGAATACGTTATTATTACCTTGTTAAGCTTCAATTTTTAGGTTTTAGATATAGTGGTTGGCAGAAACAGCCAGGGCAAAAAACGATAGAAGCAATGTTGGTGAAAACACTTAAATTTATTTTGCCTGATCAGAAGTTTAAAATTTTAGGGGCTGGGAGAACGGATGCTAAAGTGTCTGCTTTAGATGCGGCTTTTGAGTTGTATTTAGACGATACTCCAATAGAGGTACTTGAAGATTTTTTAGCATTGTTTAATAAAAATCTACCTCCAGATATACGCATTTTAAGTATGACGGAGGTTGATGAATCTTTTAACATTATTCAAAATAGTAAAGAAAAAGAATATATTTACTTGTTTTCATTTGGTGAAAAAAGTCACCCATTTTGCGCGCCTTATCTGGTTACTTTTTTAGATAATTTAGATCTTGATAAAATGAAAACTGTGGCCAAGTATTTTGAGGGAACACACAATTTTAAATCATATACGGCTAGAATTCAAGAGAATACAAAGGTTATTAGAACAGTTAATTCATGTGGGATAATTGAAAATAAAATTCTTGAAGCTAATTTTTTTCCCGAAAAAAGCTATGCTTTTCATGTAAAAGGAGAAGGTTTTATGCGGTATCAGATTAGAATGATGATGGGAGTTTTGGTACAAGTAGGAAAAGGAGAGCTATCAGAAGAAGAGGTATTAAATTCTTTAAAAGAAGAGAATAACATGCAATTACCTTTTGTAGCTCCGGGTTCTGGCTTAATTTTGAATCAAGTAGATTTTCATAAATTAGATTAAATAGCTAATTTTATTTTAAAATTCATTTATGGCCATAAAAAAACCAAAGTTTAAATTGAGAACTAAAAAGCCTTCAAAGCTTCATAAAACGATGGGGAAAGCTCCGGGTACAGTAACTTATACTGGACAAAGAGAAGGAGGGCAGTCTCTATTGTCTGTGATTAATTATGATGAGAATACATTTAATATTCAAGAAGAAATAGGATTAAATGAAATCGATTTCCATCAAAAGTCACCATTTACCTCTTGGATTGATGTTGTAGGGCTTAGTGATGAGTTATTTATAGATCAATTAGGAAAGTTGTTCCAAATAAATCCACTGGTTTTAGAAGATATAGCTAATACCCAACAGCGACCAAAAATAGATGAATATGAAAATTATATTTTTGGCGTATTTAAAATGTTATATCTAAATGAAAATCAAGAAATAGTTAGTGAGCATTTAGCGCTTATTTTAATGGAATCTTCTGTAATTGTTTTTCAAGAATTGAAAGATGATGTGTTTGACGGGCTACGAGAACGGATTAAAACAAAATCTGGAAGAATACGGACTCGTGGATCAGATTACTTATTCTTTGCCTTATTAGATGCTGTAGTAGATAATTACTTTGTAATCCTAGAACATGTTAATCATAGAATTGAAGTTTTAGAGGACGAAGTATATGACAATCCTACTAATGATGTTGTACATAGAATACAAGAACTAAAGAAAGACGTGCTTAAGGTAAGGAGGCAGATAGCACCTGTTAAAGAGTTAGTAGGTAGGCTGTTGGATTCAGAAAGTTCATTGATTACAAAAGATACTAAGTTGTTTTTAAGAGATGTACAAGATCATTGTATTGAAATTAATGAAAGCCTTCAGATTTATAGAGAAATGTCTATGAGTTTAATGGAGATGTATATGAGTAACATGAGTAATAAAATGAATGAAGTCATGAAAGTATTAACAATCATGGCCTCAATATTTATTCCGCTTACATTTATTGCTGGCGTTTATGGTATGAATTTCGATAACATGCCAGAACTACATTATAAACATGGTTACCCAATAGTTTGGGGTATAATGGTTGCTATGTTTCTTGGTATGTTAATCTATTTTAAGCGTAAAAAATGGTTATAATTTGTTATTAATCAAACAAACCAGAAGATAAATAACGATCGCCTCTATCACAGATAATACTTACAATTACACCACTTTCTAAGGTATTAGCTAATCGTATGGCTGCGGCAGCGGCTCCGCCACTACTCATTCCTGCAAAAATACCTTCTTCTTTAGCTAGCCTTAATGTCATTTGCGTAGCTTCTTCTTGACTCACTTCTAAAACAGAATCAACTTTTGAAGCATCGAAAATTTTAGGTAAATATTCCTGTGGCCATTTTCTAATGCCTGGAATGCTAGAATTGTCAGTAGGCTGCACACCTACAATTTGAATCTCTTTATTTTGTTCCTTTAAATAAGTAGAAGTACCCATTATAGTTCCAGTGGTACCCATTGATGAAACAAAATGAGTTACTTTATGATGGGTATCTTCCCATATTTCTGGACCAGTAGATTTATAATGTGCTTTCCAATTATCATCGTTTCCAAATTGATTTAGCATCACAAAGCCATCATTTTTTACTTTATCTTCAGCATAATCTCTTGCACCTTCAATACCAACACTCGATGATGTTAACGTTACTGTTGCTCCGTATGCTCTCATCGTTTGCACACGTTCTAGCGTAGCATTTTCAGGCATTACTAATTCAATACTTAATCCATAAATATTGGCAATCATAGCAAGGGCAATACCAGTATTACCACTAGTAGCTTCAATTAGCTTTGTGCTTGTAGAAATGTCTCCACGATCAAGAGCACTTTTAATCATATTTAATGCAGCTCTGTCTTTAACACTTCCGCCAGGGTTTTGCCCTTCTAATTTAAAATATAACTTTACGTTAGGATTAGTGTTTACTACACGTGATTCTACGAGTGGTGTATTTCCTATTAAATCAATGATACTATGAGACATTTGGAGCTGTTTTTATTTTAATTTCTGAACTATGATACACGGTGGAGTTTGGCGGTACAGATGAAGTAATAAAAGCATTTCCGCCAATGATACTATTAGCACCAATTACAGTTTTCCCTCCTAATATAGTAGCATTTGCATAGATAGTAACGTTATTTTCTATCGTTGGATGTCTTTTTGTTTTACGTAAACTTTTAGCAACATATAAACCACCTAATGTTACACCTTGATAGATTCTAACATCATTCATAATAATAGCAGCTTCTCCAATAACCACTCCAGTTCCATGATCTATAAAGAAGGATTTACCTATTTGTGCACCGGGATTAATATCTACACCAGTTTGTCTGTGTGCATATTCAGTCATTAATCTTGGTACTAAAGGAAAGCCTTCTACATATAATTCATGTGCTAATCTATATATAGCAATAGCATAAAAACCAGGGTACGCCATATAAACTTCTTCAATAGATGAAGAAGCCGGGTCGCAGTTAACAAATGCCTGTGCATCTAGATTAAGTTTTTCTAGAACTTCAGGTAGTTTTACCACATAACTCTCCCAGACCTTTTTACAGGGCTTATCAATCTCCCAGCAGCCCAATTCCACAAGTTCGTCAAAAAGACGTTCTAATACTATTAGGTTTTCTGCTACAGGAGTATCTATATCAAAAAGCGTATAGAATAGTTTGTCTGTAAACAGTTGTACCTTCTCTTTTAACTTAAACCTTAGGTTAGGTTGTGTTTTATGCTGATTTATCTTGCTGATAATCGACTCTGAATCCATAATACTAAAATGAATATCAAAATTAACCAATATTTTAAAAGACGCTTGCTTAATTTGGTTAACTTTCTTGTTAAATTCGTTATAAAAATAAGTCGGATGGCAAACGAAATACTAACAAATGAAGTCTTAAAATTTCTAAAAAAACTAGAAAAAAACAACAATAGAGAATGGTTTGATGAAAATAAAACTGTTTTTAAAGCATATGAAAAAGAGGTTAAAGAATTGTATGGTAGTATTTTAGATGGACTTAGGAGTACTGATGAAATAGAAAAGTTAAAGATGTTTAGAATTTACCGCGATGTTCGCTTTTCTAAAGATAAAACACCTTATAAAATACATTTTGCAGGATCATTTTCTAGAACAGGTGCAAAATTACGCGGTGGGTACTACATTCGTATAAAACCAGGAGATAGTTTTATTGCCGCAGGATTTTGGGATCCAAATAAAGAAGATTTATTTAGAATTAGAAAGGAATTAGAACTTGATGCAGCAGAGTTTAGAGCTGTAATAGGGGAGTCTTCATTTAAAAAAATCTGGGGAGATATAACAGGTGATGAATTAAAAACAGCGCCAAAAGGTTTTGATAAAGCGCATAGTAATATAGACTTAATACGTAAGAAACAATTTATTTTTGTTCGTAAATTTTCAGATAAAGAGATTTTATCGCCAGACTTTATTAAGAATGTTACCAATTCATTTATTGCTATTCGCCCGTATTTTGATTTAATGAGTGATATTCTTACGACAGACTTAAACGGAACGTCTCTTTTAGATTAAAGCTTCTTTTTCAAAATACTGTATCTGACTTTTTAACCGTTCTACAACCATGTTCATCATTCTTTTGTTTAAAGCGGAAGAATTTTGAATATAATCATGATATTCCTCAACGGTAAATTGACCTATGATCATCCCTTTAAGGGAATTGCGAAATTTTATGTCTTTTTGAACCGCATTTTCAATATAAATAGCTCTCTTTTCAAGAGAAAGAGAGTAATAGGTGTTCTTGTGTTTAGCTATATAATTTTTAAAAACATCAAGTAATAAAGGGTTTTGGAGTTTTAGTACAGGCCGTAATGTTTTATTTTGAAAATATTCCTCAACACTCATGTCGTCGGAAATTCTTGCTGTAGCAATCTCGGGTCTAATCTTTGTGACACTGTGTGATCTTTCGTTCATCAGTATTTTTTTTTAAAGATAGGAATTAGAATACTTGTATGTATTTATCAAACATTTACTTTTTAACGGTTTTATGAACAATTAGTGTTTATGTGAATAAGGATTTAAGTATTATCTAGTATGAAAATTATTAATTTGTATAAAATTATCTAACCAGAATTCAGGATTCGGAAAATAACAAAACTTTGCGATTTAAGATTATTCTACCCTAGAATACTTTATTAATTTTGCAATCAAAAAGATATAATTATGAGGTTTCATACAAGAAAATGGGTTAAACCAGAAGACTTAAATGCGAATAACACATTGTTTGGAGGAAAGCTTTTAGCTTGGATAGACGAGGAATGTGCATTATATAGTATCATTCAGTTAGAGAATAAGAAAGTAGTAACTAAGTACATGTCAGAAATCAATTTTATGAGTACTGCAGAGAAAGGTGATATTATCGAGATAGGGATAGAAGTAGTGAAGTTCGGAAAATCTTCCTTGACTCTAAATTGTGAGGTACGTAATAAAATGACGCATGAAACTATTGTAACAGTAGACAATATAATTATGGTTAATTTAGGAGAAGACGGTAAGTCGTTATCTCATAATAAAACAAAAATAGAATATGTAAAAGATAGATTAGCAGCACAAGAGTAAATAGCTGATTGTTAGTTGTTTATTGTGTTTTCTTTAATTTATAGTTTACTTATAAAGTTTAGAGCTTTATAGTTTTTTCCGTAGTACTTGGGTTTTGTTTATTGTAATAGTACTTAAATTACCACAGCTTAAGTGTTTAAAAATCAGATTTTTACTATAGTAGGTCTGATTTTTTTTATGCTCAAAAACCAATTTGATCTCGTTTATTGGTGTTCTTTTAAGGATAAACTACGTCTCTTTTTTTATTCATACCTCATCTTTATTGGTTTTTACAACAGTATTGGTTTGCTAGATAACATTTACTTGTGTAACCTGCACTATTTCAGCAATTTTATACTATAAAGAATGTATAGCTGATACCTGCAAGCTCACAACCAAGCATATATCTACGCTAAAAATTTTAATAGTAACCTAAACTTAATTATTTTGAAATCTAACGAATTACTTTCGTATATATCGGACTTAGAGTCAAAACTAAGTAGTTTTTCATTTGAAGAACTCACTTCAGATGAGGCTGTTAGATTAAAAAATTCTTTCGAATCTTTTAAAGAAAAAATTGAAGCTAAAACGGAGCAAACAGTCACTTCAGAAACGCCAAGAAAAGTTAGATCTTTAAATAAAACCTTTAAAAAGACGAATAAAACTGCTCCAACATCAAATGATGAACAACTTATAGCTAGAGTTAGTCATGAAATTAGAACTCCGCTTAATGGAATTATTGGTTTTACAGAATTATTGTCAGAGAGTACTTTAACAGAAGGGCAGACCACACATGTGCAAGCAATTAAAGGAGCTTCTAATACATTGTTAAATCTCATCAATGAACTTTTAGACTATTCTAAATTAACATCAGGAACAGCCTATTTTGAGTCTGTGGACTTCAATTTTAATAACATCGTAAATGATGTTTGTTATTTATGTCAAACGCTTATTGTGAACCCTAAAGTTGCATTTAATGTTTCTTTTTCAGACGGCATACCAAAAAACTTAATTGGAGATCCTTCAAAATTATCTCAAGTACTTTTAAACCTTATAGGTAATGCTATAAAATTTGTAGAAGCAGGCAGCATTGATTTAGTTATTGACGTGGTGAAGAAAAATAAAGATAATGTGGAACTTAGCTTTTCAGTAATAGATACAGGTATTGGTATTGCAGAAGATAAATTGACCTCTATTTTTGATTATTACAATCAAGCATCAGAAGATACGCAAAAGCATTACGGAGGAACCGGATTAGGGTTGAGCATTGTAAGGCATATTGTAGAATCTTTAAACGGTCATATTTCGGTTAAAAGTGAGTTAGGCGTAGGAACAACTTTTAATTTTATGCTTCCATATCAAATAGGACAAGCTAAAGATCTTGTTTCTAATGTATTAGTAGATGAAGAAATTCTCAAACAAGAAAAGCAGGTAAAAAAACTCAATATTCTTGTTTTTGAAGATAATACGATGAATCAAAAACTAATTCAGAACCGCCTTAACAATTGGGGTTGTTCTAATTTTATTACTGATGATTTAAATGAGGGTATTGCAATTTTAGAACACTATAAGATAGATATTATTTTAATGGATCTGCGTATGCCGGTAACGAGTGGTTATGTGGTTGCAAATGTTATACGCGAACATAAAAATGAGCGAATTAAAAGTTTGCCAATAATAGCACTAACAGCAGATTTTTCTATTAAAGACAAAAATTTATGTGCCATAAATGGCATTAATGATTATTTATTAAAGCCTTTTGAAGCAAGGGGTTTATTACAAAAAATTATAACAAATACGAATAAGTTAAACAGAATTGAACAGATGAAATCCCCCCAAGTAATTTCAAAAATCAATTTTACAGAACCTAGTAATGTCAATCTATTTGGCGTTATAGAAGATTGTTTAGGTGATGTAGAAATGTTAGAAGAATTAGTGCAATTATTTAAACAAAATATTGTTGAATTTATAGGCAAAACAAAATTAGATCTAAAACATTCCAATATTAAAGGAGTACAATTTAATACGCATAAAATAAAAGCGGGATTAAAAATTATGAAAACAGATGGGCTCTTGCGTATTGTGGAGCAAATGCATAAAGTGTGTATAGAAGACCAAGATTTTAAATATTTAAACTTTCTATTTGATTGTTTTGTAAAAGAATATCCACTCCTTGAAAAGGAAATAGATACCATTATTATCAGCTATAAAAATAGTAATTAATATGGGTGCTATAAAATTGCTTTTGGCAGATGATGACCAACTTCTAGCTTCTCTTTTAAACTTTCGTTTAAAAAAGGCAGGTTATGAGGTCCAAGTGTGTACAGATGGTAAAAGTGTAAAAAAGTATCTAGAATCAGAAAGGCCAGATATAATAGTATCAGATATTATGATGCCCTATTTCTCTGGTTTGGAAATTACAGATTACGTACGAAACGAATTGAAATTAGATGTGCCAATTATCATTCTATCTTCTGCAGGAAATGAAGAAAATGTGTTGAGTGCATTTAAATTGGGTGCTAATGATTTTTTAGCAAAACCTGTAAGTCCAGCCGAATTGCTCTTAAGGCTTAAAAAAGAGCTCGCAAGAATTTAATTAAAAAAACATTTGAAGTTCCCCCAACTTAAAATAGTTCATTTAATAAGTACCCCGAAGATCCATACGGATATTTTGTGGGATTTATCTGCTTTGTTTGTAATTCTTGCAGGTGTATATTTTATTGCTATCTTTTTTTTTAGAAATAAGTTTTTAAAAAAATCAGCGGATACTAACAGGCGTAAAAATATACTAGCTCCATTGGTGAGCGAGTTTTTATTTTATCAAGAACAAGAGGGATCTAAGGATGAAAAGAAAAGTTATATTCAGAAAAAAGTAGCAATAAGAGAGCTTATTAAAGATCCTGAAAATGAAAAGGTTTTAACAGAGATACTGCTAGATCTTAAAAAAGATGTTTCAGGTGATACCAGAAAACAGTTATTTAAATTATATAAAGATTTAAACTTAGAAATTCGTGCCTTTGAAAAGCTTAAAAGTTGGAAATGGCAAAAAATTTCCCAAGCTATGTTTGAGTTAACACAAATGCAAGTAGCAGAATCTTATAGCTTTATTAGTGGTTTTATAAATGATAAAAGATCGGTAATCCGTAAGCAGGCAGAAATTTCTTCAGTAACACTAGATAGCAAAGGTATTTCCTATTTCCTTGATACTACCGTGTATCAAATATCAGAATGGCAACAGTTAAAAATTTTAGAAGTACTTTCTAATTATGAAGATTTTAAACCACCACGTTTTTACAAATGGCTTACCTCTAAAAATAAGCATGTTGTTTTATTTTCATTAAGACTTATAAAACATTATGATCAAGATGATTCAAGAGGCTCTATAATAGCTTTGATTCGTCATAGAAATAGTAATATAAAGTTAGAAGCTATTCACTGTATAAAGCAATTTTATATGGAAGAAGCAAAACCAACCTTAAAGGCTGCTTTTTGGCATAATAAGACAAATATTAAGCTAGCAATTTTAGATACCTTGGCCGAATTTGGTGATAAAGAAGAGATTTTGTTTTTGCTAGATGTAGCGAATAAAGAAACTAATTTCACGGTAAAAAGTAAAGCCTTAAGTGCTATAAACGCTATTCAACCAGAATATATAATCCCTACAGAAGATATAGAATTATTTGATGAGGACGCGGAAGAACCACCATTAAATTTTAATACAACTACACGAATTACAGCGGATAATGAAAATCTGGCAGAACAGTTACAAGAGTCGCAAGAGATTTCTGAGGGTACATTGCCACAAGTAGATATTATAGATAGGATGTATGCCGCTATGGTAGAATTTGTGCCTAAAGAAGCTCCGCTAAATGAGCAATTGGTAGATGAAGATTTTTCAGAGTCGGCGGTAGAGCAGCTTCTCCAAGAGGAAGCTACCCTTATTAATCTTCAAGATCTTCCGTTTGAGGAAGAAATAAATACGACAATAGAGCATCCAGTAACAGAATTCACAAGTAATGAAGATGAGGCAATTTCTGTTATTTCGGAGGAAGATAATTTTGAGGTTTGTAATGCTACAAAGGAATTATCGGCAAGCTATCAAAGTATTTTTAAATCCTTGTTCGAGAAATCAGATGATGAATGTAAACTATTGCTGTTAGATGAGATGATTACATTGGCCGATGAAAAAGATATTGAGTTTTTAAATAGTTTACAAAATTATCCTAACAATGAAGTCAAATCTAAAGTTACATTTATAAAAGCTGCAGTCAATGAAAGGCTAATGTTGGCACAAGCGGAGCTTGAAATAGAACATTTAGTTAAAAAAGTACCTAATGAGGTTTTAAAGAATTCTTCTTTACCGCTTAATGGCAATGTAGAAATCAAGGGAGATAAAAATGAATTAAAACTATCTAGTAATCTAGGTGTAGTAGATGGTTTAAAATCTTTAGAATATTGTTTTTTAGTAGAAGAGAAAGATTTCAAAGAATCAAAGAACTTAGGTCTTTTCGATTTAAATTTTGAAGTCGATTTAACCTCAGAAGAACTTCGGGATAACGTTGCCGTTATTGAGGAGGCTAAGCTTATAAAACACGAGCAAGCATTGACTAAGGAGGAGCAAGGATTTTTTCAGCAATTATTAGATTTTCCTGCCACTGTAATAGATAAACTGCATGGATAGCGGTTTTTTAAATATCATTTTAGAGTATATAAACATTGTTTTTTTTGTGTTTACAAGCGTGCTATTTACCCTTTTTACCGTGATGGGGTATTTATCTACGAGAGGTTCGTTACATTATAAAAATAAGAATAGTTTTGGAGATTTATCAAAGGTTATGGCTTCTCCGTTAGCGCCAAGCCTTACAATAGTAGCGCCCGCATTCAATGAGGGTATGACTATCGTAGAAAATATTAGATCACTTTTGTCCTTAAAATATGTCAACTACGAGGTTATGGTAGTCAATGATGGGAGCAAGGATGATACCTTACAAAAAATGATAGATGCCTATGATTTAATAAAAATCAATAGGCCTATAGATCCAAATTGGAAGTCTAAACCTATACGAGGAATATATAAATCTACGCAACAATCCTTCTCTAAACTTACTGTAATAGATAAAGAAAATGGAGGAAAATCTGATGCATTAAATACAGGAATGCAGCTTTCTGAAAATCAATATATTGGTTGTATAGATGTAGATTGCTTATTGCTTCCAGATGCTTTGCTACATGTTGTTAAATCTTTTTATCAGCGCTCAGAGAAGAGAGTTATTGCAGTAGGGGGTGTTATTCGCGTTGCTAATTCTTGTGTTATTAATGGAGGAGCATTAGAAGAAATTCGATTACCAAAAAATTGGTTAGCAAGATTTCAACTTTTAGAATATACGAGATCTTTTTTATTAGGGAGAATGGCTTTTGGTCGTATGGATAGCCTTTTAATTATTTCAGGTGCTTTTGGTTTTTTTGATCGTGAAATAGCATTGGCATGTGGTGGTTATGATACTCATACTGTAGGAGAAGATATGGAAATTGTTTTTCGTATGCGAAGGTATATGGTAGAAAATAAATTACCACATACGATTGAATATATTCCCGATGCTTTATGTTGGACAGAAGTTCCTGAAAGTAGAAAAATATTAGTAAACCAACGAGATCGGTGGTCTAGAGGTAATTTTGAAACCCTCTACAAACATAGAGATATGTTCTTTAATCCTAAGTATGGTAGATTAGGAATGATAAGTTATCCGTACTGGTTTTTTTATGAATGGTTAGCACCTTTGTTAGAATTTTTTGGGTTTTTCTCCATCATTTTATTTTACTATTTGGGTATATTAAATGTTCCTTTTTTTATAGCGATTACTACAATGATTTATATGTATTCCATCATGTTTAGTTTCTATGCTATTCTTTGGGAAGTATACTCTTATAATGAATATAAAAAAGTGAAAGATATTTTGATCTTGATGGGATGTGCACTTATTGAACCTTTTGTTTTTCATCCTATTGTTGTCTTTGCAGCAGTACGAGGAAATTATAAAAAACTATTTAAAATTAAGTCGGGTTGGGGAACAATAACGCGTAAAGGATTTGCAAAAACGGCATAGGTATGGAGGTTAAGGTAAACATACTTCGCAAAGCGACATTAAGGGGGTATACTAGGTTAATTCTAGCATATCTGTTTTGCCTTGTGTTACTTTGTGTTTATCAGTATGTTACACTTTATGGTAAAGGGGTTACAGATCAAATTTTTGGAGTGAGTTTTTTTCTTGCTTTAATCCATCATATAGGTTTTAGTTCATTAATTGCATTAATTTTTGTACTTCCATATCGTTTATTAGAGCATGTAAAACCTCGGCTAGGAATTAAATTTATTTTTACAATTTTAGTTCTCCTTCTATGTGTTGAGACACTACTAATAGGATACTATACCGTTGCTTATGTTCCTTTAGGTTCAGATATATTGGGGTATTCAATTCAAAGTATTTTGAATATCATTTTTAAATCAGACATTTTTGGGATGTATGTTGCAGGTATTTTTGCGGTCTTAATCTTTACTTTTTATACCTTTTTTAAATTTACAGGTTCATTTTATCACTATATCAGCAAAATGTTTCCGTTTACTATATTTTTAATGAGTTTGTTTTTGATGACGCTATTTACAGAACGAAAGCCTATAAACGATAATAAGACTCAATATCTAGCATACAATTTAATTTCTACTTCTTTAGATAAGACCGATTATATAGCGAAAACGGAATTTCCATTACTCAAGGAAAATGTAGATAAAGATGTCTTAGGAACATATTTTAACCTTAAAGAAGAAGCACCAAATTTTGTTTTTATTATTGTAGAAGGTTTGGGTGAAGATTTTGTTGGTATAGATGCTGAGTTTGGTGGTTTTACACCATTTATTGATGAGTTAACGCAAGAATCACTCTATTTTGACCATTTTTTGAGTAATACAGGAAGAACATTCGGGGTAATTCCATCCCTATTAGGATCGTTGCCGTTTGGCAAAAACGGATTCATGAACCTGAAAGATATGCCCAATAAGGTTACTCTATTTAGTGTCTTAAAAAACAATGGGTACCATACTAATTTTTATATGGGGGCTAATAGCTCTTTTAATCATTTAGATCAATTTTTAAGAAGTGAGAATATAGATGTTCTAGTTGATAGAAGTAAGTACGAGCGAATCTATAAATTACAACCAACAGACGCTGCAGGTGCTTCTTGGGGCTATCCTGACAAGGAGCTGTACAAAAAAGCAATGGCTGTTTATAGGCCAGATAGTATTCCAAGGTTAGATGTTTTTATGACCTTAACTACGCATGAGCCTTTTTTATTGCCAAATCAAGGTTTTTATGATGCTAAAGTAGCGGCTATTCTAGAAACTTCTAACCGCTATGAAAAGCGTACGCGTAAATTGATAGCGAAAAATAAGGCTATTTTTAGTTGCTTGCTTTATGGAGATGAAGCACTCCGAGATTTTATGCTTGCTTACAAAAAGAAACCCTCTTATAGCAATACAATTTTTGTGATTACTGGTGATCATCGTTTGGTCCCTATTCCTCAGAACAATACTTTGAGTCGCTTTCATGTGCCCATGTTATTTTATAGTCCGTTGTTAAAAGAACCTAAAAAAATTAGTGCGGTGTCTTCTCATTTAGATGTTGTGCCTAGTATTTTGGCTATGCTCTCTAAAAAATATAACATTAAGTTACCTAAAAAAACGTCTTGGCTAGGTAGTGGTCTAGATATGCATGCTGAATTTAGAAGCGCTAAAAACATTCCCTTAATGCGAAATAAAAATGAGCTCAATGATTTTATAGCAAAGGAGTGCTTTTATAGTAGTGGTAATTTATTTAGCATTAGAAAGAACCTGGTATTAGAGGAGCTTGATGTGGATACCCGTAATTATGAAGTGCTTTTAAATAATTTTAAAGGTTTAAACGCTTATGTTACTAAAGAAAATAAGATTCTGCCAGAAGAGTATGCGCCTTATAAGGTTGAAAAAAATAAATTTACGAGTGAAGAGATTGTTTGGATAAATAGTCAATTTAATGGTAGAGATTTTGATAATGCCTATGAAACAGCAAGGCAATTTGCTTTTGATGGTCGGTATGATAAGGCTTTATTGTTAATTAATTTTATACTGTCAGAAGTGCCAAGTCATATCGATGCTAAGATTTTAAAAGGACGTGTAACAGCTTGGAGCGGAGCCTATAAAGAAGCTTCATTGATTTTAGAGGAATGCCTAGAAACTAATCCTAATTATGATGATATCTATCTGGCAATGTTAGATATTTATTTTTGGTCCGATACAAATGAAAAAGTCTTGTTTTTGTATGAAAGGATAGAAGATAATAATATAAAAAGTAAAGAAGTTGGTAAGAAGGTAAAACGGTCGTATCAAATAGTACAAAAAAAAGGAAAAGAGTCCAACACCTTAATTGTTAACGCTAATATAGAAGCATATATGGCTTCAGAAATATAAAATGTTCATGAAAATAATCTACATAGTATTGGTTATGTGTCTAACAATGTTTAAGATTAGCGCTCAAAAATTGGCATATTCTGGCAATGCAGATGCTTCCTTTTTAAATGCCCGAGAAATTGCTTTTACGGGAAATAGGGCAGAGGCTAGAGATACCTTACGCTTAATACTTTCTAAATACCCTAATTATACAGATGTACGTACCTTATTAGCAAAAACATATAGTTGGGATGGTGCATATGATGAGGCTAGATTACAATTCAATAAAATAACCTCTTCCGATAAAAACAATAAAGATGTATGGGTGGCAGCTATAAAGAATGAAATCTATGGTAAGAACTATAGTACGGCCATAGGCTTGTCTAATAAGGCTTTACTTTATTTAAAGGAAGACATAACTATCATAGGGTTAAAGGAAGAGGCTATCCAGGCTATTGAAAAGTTACAACGTATAGCGTTATCTGTTCCAGAATTAGATAGTACTAAGGCTAGTGTATTAGAGCCCAAGAATAGTATTGATATCTCTGGGAGTATAGACGTTTTTAATAAAGTGTATGACCCAATGTATCTGACGAGTATAAGTTATACTCTAAAAACAAAATATGGGAGCATCATCCCTAGAATAAACTATGCTAATAGATTTAATACTAGTGGCATTCAATATGAAGTTGATGCATACCCTCAATTTTCTAAAAAAGCATATATGTATGCTAATTATGGTTTTTCAGAAGCTGGTATTTTTCCTAAACATAGAGCAGGAGCAGAGCTTTATGTAAACTTGCCAAAAGCTATGGAAGTTTCTTTAGGTGCGCGTTATCTTAATTTTATTACAAGTGATGTTTATATTTATACTGCTTCATTTGGTTTATATAGTGGTAATTACTTTTTTTCGCTTCGTCCCTATATAACCCCGTCAGAAGGGAATAGCTTTAGTGTCTCAGGAAATATTTTAGCACGTAAGTATTTAAAAGATAATTATAATTATTGGGGAGCCAATTTTAGTTATGGCTACACTTCCGATATTAAGCAGTTTAAGAGTGGAACCACATTACTAGCAGAAACTTTGTTGTATTTAGAAACTCAGCAGCTTAATTTAGAGTATCAATTTACGTTTAGAAACAATCCTAATACCTTGAAAACAATGGCAGGTGTTACGAGACAAGAATTAAGCTTTGATCCAGGAAGCTTCTTTATTGCAGGTACTGTAGGTTTTATCTATCAAGTTAAGTTTTAAACGTACGTCTTTTTTTCTCCGATTTAATTTGACAACATTTTTCAGCAGTTTCACCACATTAAATTGTAACACTTCAACTATTCATATACATTTATAGTGTAATTAACCCAAATCTTTTAATTATGCTTTACGATACCTACGGCGAAGAATATTTATCATTCTTACAAGATCTCAATGAGATATTAAGCTTAAATGAATTAGTAGAATTAGATTTCTTTTAAAAAGAGGAAGTAACGTACAAAAAAAATAAACCTATGGCAAACAAGAATCAAGAAAACTCAGCTTATGTAAATTTCATCAATAACTTGAATGAAATATTAGGAAATTATAATATAAACGAATTAAGTCGTTCTTAGAAAAAGAGAATTGTACCAATAAAAAAGGCTCGCAAATTGCGAGCCTTTTTTTATTTTAACCTAAATAAGTTTTAAGTATTTTACTTCGAGAATTGTGTTTTAATTTACGAATAGCCTTTTCTCTAATTTGACGTACACGCTCACGTGTTAAATCAAAAGTCTGACCTATTTCTTCTAAAGTCATAGAATGCTGATCACCAATTCCGTAATAAAGTTTTACTACATCTGCCTCACGTTGTGACAAAGTCTCTAACGCTCTATTGATTTCAATATTTAAAGACTGCTGTAATAATTGTTTATCAGGATTAGGAGATTCTCCAGAACCAATCACATTGTATAAGTTAGAATCTTCACCTTCTTTTAAAGGAGCATCCATTGATACGTGTCTTCCCGTATTTTTCAAAGACTGCTGTACTTCACTCACGGTCATTTCTAATTCTTTTGCAATTTCTTCTGCAGAAGGAGGTCTTTCATGTGCTTGCTCTAAATAAGAAAAAGCTTTTTTAATTTTGTTGATAGAACCAATTTTATTCAACGGTAACCTAACAATACGCGATTGTTCTGCTAGTGCTTGTAAAATTGCTTGTCTAATCCACCAAACGGCATATGAAATAAATTTAAACCCTCTTGTTTCATCAAAACGCTTGGCAGCTTTTACTAAACCAACGTTTCCTTCATTAATTAAATCGGGCAATGTTAAGCCTTGATTCTGGTATTGCTTAGCAACAGATACTACAAAACGTAAATTTGCAGTAGTTAATTTTTCTAAAGCTAATTGATCACCTTCTCTAATTCGTTGCGCTAAATCAACCTCCTCATTTGCGGTTATTAAATCTATTTTGCTGATATCTTGCAAGTATTTATCTAATGATTTTGACTCTCTATTAGTAACCTGCTTAATTATCTTTAATTGCCTCATATATCTATCTATTGTTCGAACTTACATTATACGTTTTAAAAAAGACATTTCCTAATATATGGGTAAATAACGGTCTTATTTATGAAAAATTTAAGGAATCAGAAAAGTTGTCTCCAAATTTTCTGCAGCTTATCTTTGTAACCTATGAGTAAGACGGCCCTAAAGAAATTTGTATCAGATGCACCAAAAGCAGAATTGGAAGCACAGCTCGTAGATTTATATGTACGGTTTCCTGTGGTCAAGGAATATTATGATTTTATCTTTAATCCAAAAGAGGATAAGCTAATTCAAGATGCTAAAATTAAAATTTCAAATGAATATTTTCCTGTGCGGCGTAAAAGAGCGCGTGGCCGAAGATCTATTGCTCAGAAATTTATAAAGCATTATTTAAAATTAGGTGTAGAGTCTCATTTATTAGCAGATTTAATGCTATATAATCTAGAAATAGCTCAATCTTTTTCTTCAGAAAAGAATGTAGCAGATACATTTTATAAAAGCATGCTCAACTCATTTGATCAGGCCATAATTTATATTTCCCAAGAAAATTTATTGCAAGATTTCAATAAACGCATTGCAATTATTTATACGTCAGTAGAAACACAACGTTGGCCAAATCTTGAGGATTTTTCCAGAGTTCTCGATAAAATCGATGTATAAATATTTATTTAAGAACTAATATTATATTTAAGCAGAAAAATCTTCTAGTTTTGTAAAATTGGCATTTTCGTACGTAAGTGACAGAAATGACCTCTAAAAACTTAAAAATAGGGCAGCATTTGAAAGTACAAAATCATACAACAGAAAAGACGCTTTACGATTATCAGTTAGAAGATTTAAACACAATTTTTAAGTTTTTAAATGATTCTAATGATAATGTTAATCTCTTATATCAATTACCTACTGGAGGCGGTAAAACAGTAGTTTTTTCAGAAATAGCACGTCGTTTTATTAACGAACGTAAGAAAAAAGTTATAGTGCTAACCCATCGGATAGAATTGGGCGCTCAGACTTCTAGAATGCTAAAAACATTCGGTGTTAAAAATAAGGTAATTAATAGTAGTGTCAAGGAGCTTGTAGATCAAAACGAATACATGTGTTTCGTTGCCATGGTAGAGACACTAAATAATAGACTTCAAGAAGAAAAAGTAGAACTTAACGATATAGGTCTTGTAATTATTGATGAGGCTCACTATAATTCTTTTCGTAAACTTTTTAAGTATTTTGAGAATGCAGTTATCTTGGGAGTTACAGCCACTCCGCTAAGTTCAAATATTAAACTTCCGATGAAAGATAATTACAAGAAGCTAATTGTCGGAGAATCTATACAATCCTTAATCGATAAGAATTTTTTAGCAAAAGCAGAAGTTTACCATAAAGATGTAAGCTTAAAAACGCTTAAATTAGGTGTTGGTGGTGATTATACAGTAAAGTCTTCTGATGAACTTTATGGTAATTATGGTATGGTTACTAAGTTAATATCAACCTATGAAGATATAGCAAAGGGTACAAAAACATTAATTTTTAATAATGGTATCAATACATCACGCTATGTGTATGAATCCTTTAAAAAAGCAGGCTATACCATACGTCACCTTGATAATAAAAATACGGCTACAGAGCGTAAAGAAATTTTAAAATGGTTTTCTGAAACTCCAGGCGCAATCTTATCCTCTGTGAGTATTCTTACCACTGGTTTTGATGAACCTACTGTAGAAACTATCATCTTAAATAGAGCAACCAAATCACTCACCTTATATTTTCAAATGATTGGTAGAGGTTCGCGTATTTTACCAAATAAAGATAAATTTACGGTAATTGATATGGGGAATAATGTAGCGCGTTTTGGCATGTGGGATGCTCCAATTGATTGGAAGGAAATTTTTCTTTTTCCAGACTTTTATCTTGAAAATATTAGAAATGATGAAGAAATTGAGCGTGATTTTGTTTATGAAATGCCAAATAGTTTGCGCGCTGAATTTTCTAAATCTGCAGATATAAGTTTTGATGTAAAAGAAGAGTATAAAAAGGTTTTTGCAGAAGGTAAAAAATCTAAACTAGTTTTAGAGCGCAGTATAAACCAACATGCTAGAATTTGCATTGAAAATAGTGAAGATGTTTTTGATGCTCGTATTCTTGCCAAGAAACTCAAAGATGATATTGAATACCGTGTTCGTTTATATTCGTATTGTATTATGAACAATACTAAAAATTATAAAGAGTGGTTGGCGGAAGATTATGAACGTAAATTACGTTTAAAAATCTCACAAAAATTTTCTGAGAAACTATAGCTATACGAATGCAAAAAGTGCTATTTATAGGCGTTAATTGGCCAGAGCTAACTACTGCTGCAGGAACTAGAATTATGCAGTTACTTCAGGTTTTTCTTCAGAAAGATTACCAGGTTACATTTGCAAGTACGGCGTCTGAGTCTCAGTTCACGTTAAATTTTAAAAGCTTAAATATATCCAAGGCAAAAATTGAATTGAATAGTGCAACTTTTGATCTCTTTATTTCAGATTTACAGCCCGATGTTGTTCTTTTTGATCGTTTTATAATTGAAGAACAATTTGGATGGAGAGTTGCGGAACAAGTCCCTAATGCGGTGCGTATTTTAGATACAGAAGATCTGCATAGTCTGCGAACTATACGGCACGAATTGTTTAAGAAAGACCGTCCATTTTCTACCTCTTTATGGCTTCAAAGTGATATGGCTAAACGAGAATTAGCAAGTATATTTCGCTGTGATATTTCATTGATTATTTCAAGTTTTGAAATGCAACTTTTACAAGATGAAGCTAGAATAGATCCAGTACTCTTACGGTATGTACCTTTTATGGTAGTAGCCCCTACGGATAAAGAAATTGCGCAGTATCCAAGTTTTGAAAATCGAAAAGATTTTATCTGCATAGGTAATGGCAAACACGCCCCAAATATTGATGCAGTACTTTGGTTAAAAACAAGTATCTGGCCACTTATAAGACAGTGTTTGCCAGAAAGCAAAGTACATATTTACGGGTCATACCTTTCTCAGCAAGTTTTGGAAATGCACAAACCAACTGAAGGTTTCTATGTTCAAGGCTTCACGGAACATTTAGAAGATACTTTTACTCATGCAAGGTTAAATTTAGCTCCTCTACGTTTTGGAGCGGGAATAAAAGGTAAATTGCTAGACAGCATGCGCTTTGGTACTCCTAGTGTTACTACGCCCATTGGTGCAGAGGGCATGGCAAATAAGCTACCTTGGAATGGAGAGATTTCTATAGATGAGACTGACTTTGCAACTAAAGCTGTAGCGTTGTATACGGATGAACGTAAATGGCAAGAGGCCCAGCTAAATGGATTTGCTATTCTCACTAGAAATTATGATGCCGCTAGTCTGTCAAATCAATTTATGGAAACTCTCGTAGTGCTTCAAAATAACCTTCAGCTTCACAGGGAAAGAAATGTAGTGGGGAGTTTATTGCAACATCAGAGCATGCAAGGTACCAAGTACATGTCTAAGTGGATTGAGCTAAAAAATTCTTAGAAACCGAAGCTGTCATTTGAAGCATTCTAAAAACGGTTTGAAAGTCTTAAAAGACCATTAGTGTTTCACTAAACTATCCATATATTTTCTCTTATCTTTACGGCATTAAAGTGAAATTCAAAATGAAAAAAATCGACTGGAAAACGGTAAAGGAGTTTGAAGATATTACCTATAAAAAGTGTGATGGAGTTGCGCGTATTGCTTTTAATAGACCAAATGTGCGTAATGCATTCAGACCAAAAACCACGAGTGAATTATACCAAGCATTTTATGATGCGCAAGAAGATACCTCAATAGGGGTTGTTTTGTTAGCCGCAGAAGGACCATCAACGAAAGATGGTGTGTATTCTTTTTGCAGCGGTGGCGATCAAAGGGCTAGGGGAGATCAAGGATATGTTGGTGAAGATGGCATGCATCGTTTAAATATATTAGAAGTACAACGCTTAATCCGCTTTATGCCTAAGGCAGTTATTGCGGTGGTTCCAGGTTGGGCTGTAGGTGGCGGACATTCTTTGCATGTGGTTTGTGATTTAACGTTGGCGAGTAAAGAACACGCTATATTTAAGCAAACAGATGCAGATGTTACTAGTTTTGATGGCGGCTATGGTTCTGCATATTTAGCAAAAATGGTAGGTCAGAAAAAAGCTAGAGAGATTTTCTTTTTAGGGAGAAATTATTCTGCTCAAGAAGCATTTGAAATGGGAATGGTAAACGCTGTGATTCCACATGATGAATTAGAAGATACTGCTTTTCAATGGGCACAGGAGATTTTAGAAAAATCGCCAACATCTATTAAGATGCTTAAATTTGCTATGAATTTAACAGATGACGGTATGGTAGGGCAACAAGTATTTGCTGGTGAAGCTACGCGTTTGGCATACATGACAGAGGAAGCCAAAGAGGGTAGAAATGCCTTTTTAGAAAAGCGTAAGCCAGACTTTGGTAAAAACAAATGGATTCCTTAATAAATAGGATAGCAAATAAGATACTATAAAATCAGTTTCAATTTAGGGAATTAAAAAAGACCTATTCAGTTAAGAAAAGGCCTTTTACGAGAACACTATATGAAAATGAAAAATTTTATTTCGTTTTGATTACACTGCTAAAGTATAGAAGATATACACTTTTTGAAAACTATTGTTGTGAACACCTCAATTTTTGTGGTGAATGTTTTAAAAGGTGTTATTAGGCATAAAAAAGAATAGAAAAAATTATTACGAATACACGAAACTATGTCGTTTAAAAAATTACAACCAGAATTAAAAGAAGTTTTAGCTAATCAAGGAATTACGAAGTATACAGAATTTCAAAAAGCAGTACTTTCCAAAATAAAGGGCGGTGCAAGTGTTTTTGGGATTGCACCAGAAGGTGCAGGTAAAACTACAGCTATTGTTATTGCAGTTCTCCAAAAATTAGAATGTAAGCCTTTTGAAGATGCTCCTCGAGCATTGATTTTTGTAAAAGATAAAAAATCTGCCCTTGAGTTGGCAGCAGAGTTTGATAAGTATATACGAAGAATGGATTTGCGGGTGTATTGTGCATACGATGAGCAAAATTTAGAGGACCAACGTGCCGATATTTATGATGGTGTAGATGTGGTTATAGCAACACCAAAACGTTTGAATAAAATATTCTATTTAAACGGAATTAATCTAGGAGCTCTTAAGATGTTTATGGTTGAAGATGCGGAGTTTTTAATTAAAGCTAGTGCATATTCTGATTTGATTAGAACACCAGAAAGTCTTGAGAAATGTCAATATGTAGTTTTTGGAACTGAATTTGATGAACGTATGACGCGCATGCAAGATGCATTTATGGCGAATGCCCACATTGTAGAAACAAAATAAAATACAAAATGTTTATAAATTAAAAAAGAGCTTTAACCATTGGTTAAAGCTCTTTTTACGAGAACACTATATGAAAATGAAAAACTAATCTAATATCTTAACTACACTATAAATTTAATACTCAAATACGTGTTCTCGAAAATATTGTTGTCAACTAAGGAAAAGTTGTGGTGAGTTTCTTAAAAATTGTTTTGTACTGAAATTTTGGTTTATCTATTACTCGTTTATAGCACTTATAATCTCACTTAAAAATTCATTAACATCAAAAGTAGGGTTTTCGGCTAGTCCCATTCTTACGACAACTAAATCTTTAGATGGGATGACAAATACATATTGTCCTTGAAACCCGTTAGCAGAAAACATATCTCTGGGTACATCGGGAAACTTACCCCCGGCATTTAGCCAGAAATGTGCACCATACACACCCTCAGAGTTTTTTGTTGGCGTGGTGATATAGTTAACCCAGTTCTCATCAAATAACTGCGTACCGTTCCAATTTCCTTTGTTAAGGTATAAAATGCCAAATTTAGCCCAATCACGCGTGGTTGCCCAAGAATAAGAAGATGCTATATAATTACCATCCATATCTGCTTCCAATAGCATAGAATTCATTCCAATTTTATCGATTAAAGTTTTATATGGAAAATCTAAATAATCCTGACGATTGGCAAACCGATCTCTTAAAATTCCAGATAACAAATTTGAAGTTCCTGAAGAGTAATTCCACGTTTCCGTTGGTTTGGCTACAGCTTCTTTTTCTACTTGAGCTTTCGTCATGTCACTATCTAAAAAAAGCATTTTTGTTACATCAGAAATTGTTGTGTAATTTTCATCCCAAGCAAGTCCGCTTTGCATGCGTAATAAATGGTTTAAAGTAATATTTTTTCGTTCATCATTTTGCCAAGCAAGTATAGGTGCAGGAGTATTTAAATCTATTTTACCTTCATATTCCAACATTCCATATAAAGTAGCTAAAATACTTTTAGTCATAGACCATCCTAATATCCGCGAATCTTTATTAAAACCATCAGCATATTTTTCAGCAATAATTTTTCCTTTATGATAGACTAATACCGTACGCGTTTTCTTTACCTCAGCATCTGAAAAACTGTGTGCTATTGCGGTATTTAATTTAGGAAAATCTACATGATTAAATAAGATATCTGCAGGTTTTGAGCTATCAAAAGGAAAGTTTGTAGCTTTTGTAATTGCTCTGTTTGGTTGTAAATAAGGTTTGTTTTCGTCATAGGTATCATTAACTAATACACAGCCCAAACCTTCTCTATAAACTGTTTTTCGAGGCATTAATCCAAACACTGTTCCTGTTGTACTATTTTTAGCTACTTTCACATCTGCTAATTTTATAAGAGGTACATTGTTATCATTTTTAGCTACGGATGCAGCTGTTCTTTTACCGATAAAAATGCTAGAAGCCATATTTTTTGATGCAAAACCAGCAATTAAATTTAATTTGGGATAGTTTAAGTATCCAATCACAAGTAATGCAAGAAGAAGAAAAAGCAACATCATTTTGAAAATTCTCATTTAAAATGGATTTGTAGATTTATTGTATCTTTAAATAAAGCATAAATATAACTAATAAAGTAGGGCTACAACAGCTTTACTTATTTTAGGAAAAAGCACTACTAGTTGCGTGTTATTTAAGTGGTGGTATTCTTAAAAAAAAACACAAGCTAACAATACTATTAAATTTTCATGTATCTGATAGGTATTCTAAGTAGTGAATTAAGGTTTTAACTTCTTAATAAAAATAGTGATAATGGTTTTAAAACGATGTTATTATATGTTATTTGCACTGGTTTTGCTGGTTGGGTGCAATGGAGAAGAAAAGCAGCAATTAGATTTGCATGATTGGCAACCTATTAATGTAACCGTAACTGCTTATAATTCTTTGCCAAGGCAAACCACCGCTTTAAATGCTAATATTGCAGCTTGGGGAGACACACTAAAACCAGGAATGAAAACTATTGCAGTTTCTAGAGATTTAATGAGAAAGGGACTGAAGTATAATACTATGGTGCGGATAGATACCTTTCCAGATACATTTTTGGTAAAGGATAAAATGCACTTTAGACACCGAAATAAAATAGATGTTTATATGGGAGTTAATAAGAGAAAAGCAAAAGAATGGGGTAAAAAAAAACTAACTATTTTTTATTTAAAAGAAAAAGATAGTAGTCTTTTGTCTGCTGCATTAAAATAATTCAAAATAGCATTAAACTTATAGTAATTTAAATAATGAAAAAATATCTTTTGTATATAGTGCTGTTCTTTACGGTGGTGTCTTGTGCTATAAAACGAACAATAGTAGAGAAACCCATACTTTTTGATGCTGAGCGGGAGCAGCTAACTTTGGAATATATGAAAGATAGGTATGGTATTGAAACGCCTACATCAACTATAGCTCCTAAGATGGTTGTACTTCATTGGACTGTTATTCCTACTTTAGAAGGGTCATACAAAGCTTTTTATGATGCTAAGCTACCTAATTGGCGACCAGATTTAGAAAATGTAAGCGGGTTAAATGTCTCTTCACAATTTTTAGTAGATCAGGATGGTACCATTTATCAATTATTACCAGAAACAACAATGGCGCGCCATGTTATTGGTTTAAATCATTGTGCTATTGGTGTAGAAAATGTTGGTGGAGCAGAAGATATGCCACTGACAAGAAAACAATTAAAATCTAATATTTGGTTGGTAAAATATTTGAAAGAAAAATATGATATCGACTATGTAATTGGTCATTATGAATATACTAATTTTGAGGACCATGAATTATGGCTCGAGAAGGATGCTTCGTATCGCACGGCTAAATCAGACCCAGGAGAACGATTTATGAGAAAAGTACGCAGGGCAACTCGAAAATTAGAATTTAAATCAGTTCCAAAAAAAATAAATAAAAAATGAAATTACAGCTTCTTTTAATCACACTTATTGTGAGCTTAACTGCTTCTTGCCAATCAAAAATAAAAGGAGAGAGTGCAAAAACAAATCCGGTTATGCAAACCAATATAACAACGGAACTCTATGATACCTATGATGCTTATAAAGAACCAACCTTAACTAAAAGAAGAATAAAGCATAATGAAATTCAACCTTTAATAGACAAGTTTAGAACTAAAGAGGGGTATACCGTTAAAAAAGTGGGAACCTCTATAGAGGGTAGGCCATTATCTCTCATAAGTGTAGGTAGTGGTGAGACCAATGTTTTTCTATGGTCTCAAATGCATGGAGATGAGCCTACAGCTACGCAAGCTATTTTTGATATTCTTAATTTTTTAGATAGTAATGAGTTTCAAACAGAGAAAGAATCAATTTTGAGTAACTTAACATTACACTTTTTACCCATGTTAAACCCTGATGGAGCAGAGGTGTTTACGCGTAGAAATACGCTAGGAATAGATATAAATAGAGATGCACTTGCTTTACAGTCACCAGAAGGAAGAACATTAAAAAAGGTAAGAGACAGTTTAAATGCAGACTTCGGATTCAATTTGCATGATCAAAGTACTTATTACAATGCAGAACGTACCGATAAACCTGCTACAATTTCATATTTAGCACCTGCTTATAATTATGAAAAAGAGATTAATGATGTACGTGGTAATGCCATGAAAATAATTGTTTTTATGAATAGAATAATTCAGAATTATGCCCCAGGCCAAGTAGGAAGATATAATGATGATTTTGAGCCAAGAGCATTTGGAGATAATATTCAAAAATGGGGGACAAGTGCTATCTTAATAGAATCTGGAGGCTATAAAAACGATACAGAAAAACAAGAAATTAGAAAACTGAATTATGTATCTATCTTATCAGCTATATATACAATATCTACCAAAAGTTATTCAGAGATTGCTATAGCGGACTATGATAAAATACCAGAGAATGATCGTAAGCTTTTCGATTTAAAAATAGAAAACATAAATTATGAGCTTTTAGGAAAGACGTATACTTTGGACTTAGGGATTCAAAGATTTGAAACGGATAAACTTAACCACCAAGATTTCTGGGTTTCCAGTAATATTGTAGAACAAGGTGATTTGTCTACCTATTATGGGTATGAAACCTTTGATGCTTCTGGTTATACCGCAACCCTAGGTAAACTGTACCCAAAGCGTATAGCCACTATGACAGAGTTTTTAAAATTAGATGCTTACGAGTTATTAAAACAGGGGTATTTGTATGTTGTTGTAGACGGAATTCCTGAAAAAATTACGGAATCTCCTATGCCTTTGAATATTACAAGAGGTACTTATAAAACCGCAGCAACGTTAAGATTAGCAGTAGGAGTTAACCCTTCTTTTTTATTAGAAAAAAATGGATCTTTAGACTACGCTATTGTTAATGGGTATTTAATAGATTTAAAATTAAAGAAAGGCGCCTTCAAAAATGCTTTAATTTTAAAGTAAAATTACTCGTATAAATAGCCTAATGTTATACTAGTATTAGCATAATTTATTAAAAGCGATACTAACATTATGGCAAGTAAAACAGCTATAAAACTAAATACCGCAATGGCGAGTGTTTTAATCCAGTTAGACATTCCGTGTAAAGAACTTTGTTCTATAATTTGATACATAACATTCATACGAATTCTTTTTTAGTGTTACATAGCTCAAAATAATAAGTAGGTAAGGAGTTTAGGGTAATCCTTTATTATAGAACAATTGAGAATTAAAATACCCTACCTCAACACTTAAAAACAAAAAAAAGGGGAAGCTGTGAAGCATCCCCTTTTTTTAATAATTTTAAAGAACTTTATTATAGATTTTCAGAATCTAATAAAGCAAAGAATTTATCTAAGTTAGGAATAATAACTATTCTTGTTCTTCTGTTTTTAGATCTATTTTCTTTAGAGTCATTTTCAACTAAAGGTAAAAAACTACTTCTTCCTGAAGCAATTAGCTTCTCAGGAGCTACATTATATTTTTTCTGTAAAATACGAACTACAGAGGTTGCTCTTTTTACACTTAAATCCCAGTTGTCTTGAAACATTGGAGTTTGTATAGTTCTAGAATCTGTATGACCTTCAACCATAACTTCCATACTTGGTTCAGAATTGATAACATCAGCAATTTTCTTAAGGATATTATTTGCTTTGTTACTAACCGTATAGCTACCACTGTTAAAAAGTAATTTATCAGAAATGTTAATCATTACAACAGTTTTGTCAATATTGATATTCACATCATCTTCATCGTCAGCGATAGATTTCTTTAAGTTATAAGAAATTGCCAAGTTAATAGAATCTTCCATTGTTTTAGCGTTTGCTAAAAGAGCTGGATCTACTTTACTTAAAGTAGCTTTCATTTTCTCTTTAGTCTTATTACTCATAACAGTAATATCATCAACAGAACTATACTGAGAATCGTTTACTTCTTTTAATGAATTTATTTTATCATTATACTCAGTTACTCTAGCTTCAATTTTAGTCATTTTAGCTTCAAGGTCTTCTTTTTCAACTTGAGTCTTAGTTAAAATGCTTTTTGTATTATTTAGATCAGATTCTAATGCTACATATTTTTTCTTCGATACACATGAGCTAAAAGCAACAATCGATAAAACGGTGATTACAGATAATTTTTTCATTTTAAAATTTTTAGTTATTTCTAATAAACAATGTCATTCTTGGTTAATATCTACGATGAAAGTTTGGAAAAAGACGTCTTGATTTAAAAAAACAAAGGCTACCCAAATAGGGTAGCCTTGTAAAATATTGTTAATCTGATAGTTATTCACAACCACCAGTAAAACCATTTGCACTAAATTTTGTTTGTACAGCACCTTGTAAACTACCTGATGTTACTTGTATCGCTAAATTATTGTCGCCACTACCATCACGTTTTGGACTACAATATTCAAAAAGATAGAAGCTATTTGCTCTTTGCGATACCAAATAAGAAATGTCATTAAACGTTGTTTCTAGTTCTGCTTTATTACCTGCAAATACACTAGATGTTTTTCCTATGCTCGCTAATACCTCTGTATCTATCTCACTACCTAAGCCAATTGTAAAGTATGAAATATTCAAGCTTGCATTCTTTACTTTGTCTAAAGCAGCCTTTTCGGTATAACGAGATGCTTGATCCGTTCCATCAGTAAATATTACAATTGAAGCAGCACCAATAATATCATTATTTTTTGTTTCTTTAATTAATTTTTCTGCTTTTTCAGTAGATTTTATTACCGCACCATATAAATCTGTAGATGGGTCATTACTAATATCATCTGTAATAGCATCAATAGAAGCAATTAAATCTTCCTTAGAAGAGGTGAGATCATTTAGTAAATGAAGCTCATCTTCGCCATCAAACCAATAGATTGCCATTTTGTTAGATTCAGATTCTACTTCTGGCATTACATTATTGACAAAACTAACTGAGGCAGTTTTCAATTCTTGTAGACTACTGCTTAATACACTATTACTTAAATCTAAAACTAATAATGTGCTGTTATTAAATATTTGTGCATTAGGAGAAATCCTTGCTTGTGCTTCTGAAGTAGAAATTTTATTAAAACAATCATCATTTCTACCTTGCTCGTAAATGGTGAATTGATTAGCTGTTAGTCCTGGTACAGGATTACCTTCTGTATCTGATACTTTAAAGAATATAGAAACTTTTCCAGGTAGTGTAGTAAATTGATCTTGTATAGATAGGGTAAGTTGACTGTCTCCTAAATCTAAACAAGGATCTACAGTAGATCCTTCCCCTAAATCTGAACCTGAGCTTGGGTTAAAAAAAACATCGTTATCAGCATTTCCACAAGAAAATAGCGTAAACAAAACGATAAGATAAATTGATGACTTAAATAATATTTTCATTTTCAATTTTTTAAATGTTCAAGCGTTATAACGCTTATTGTGCTACAAAATTATGTATATGTTTTTGATAATCTGTTAAACATTGTTAAGATTTATTCTTACCCTTAATTTTAACTCCTATTAAAACTATGTTAAAAAGTGTTGTTAGGCAGTAATTACATCAAAAAGCCCAGTATTTTCAATACCTTGTACTCTTATGTTCAACAACCAAAACAAATAGTATGCCCTCATGGCTATTAAAAATAAATGTAGTTTTGGAACCTGTTGAATTAAGTTTTTATAAAAGCAAATAGTAGGGTAGTCGTATGACGCATGAATTTAAAAAAATAGTAGCGGCGTATCAAACCGCTAGGGATCAGGGTATAAAGACAGTTTTAGCGACGGTTGTTGCTTTAGAGGGTTCTTCTTATAGAAAACCGGGGGTACGAATGTTATTATTAGAAGGAGGTAGCATGATTGGTGCTGTAAGCGGTGGCTGTGTAGAAAAAGAAATTTTAGTACAATCTCAATCTGTTTTTAAAACAGAAATTCCTAAAGTAATGACTTATGATGGTCGGTATCGTTTAGGGTGCGAAGGTGTGTTATACATTTTATTAGAACCTTTTAGTTTGTCAGACTTATTTGTAGATACGTTTAATAAGGCGCTTAAGGGTAGAATTACTTTTAAGATTACTTCATTTTATAAAAAAGAAGCTATAGAAGAAATTGGTTTGGGAACAAAAGTACAATTCCAAAATAGTAGCTATCCTGTTAGTCTTAGGCATCCTCTAAATACAGCGCTTAGAATTTTGGAAGAACGGATGATGCCATGTTTTAAACTGTTGGTTATTGGAGCGGAACATGATGCTGTTGTTTTGTCTGCTATGGCAGGTTTAATGGGTTGGGAGGTTATTGTCGTTGCGCATCCTTCAGAAGGTAAATCAATCTCAGATTTTCCTGGTATTACAGAATTTATAAGGAGTGCTCCTGAAAGTTTTCAACCTATTGGGGTAGACCAGCAAACAGCACTTGTTTTAATGAATCATAGTTATGCTAAGGATTTGTTGTATTTGCAAGCCTTGCAAGATAGTTCTCCTATCTATATTGGTATTTTAGGACCAATGCACCGTCGGGAAAAGTTGTTAAATGAACTTATTGAGAAAAATCCAGAAGTTTCAGAAGAATTTATAAGTGCTATTCATGGTCCATCCGGACTTAATATAGGTTCTATAACTCCTCAAGAAATAGCGTTGTCAATTTTAGCTGAGATTATGGCGGTAATTAGGAATGAAAATCCAATGTTTCTGAGAGATAAGGTAAATCAATCTTCAAATTAATGAAAAAAGTAGCACTATTGGTTTTAGCTGCAGGAGCATCGTCAAGAATGCAAACCCATATAAAACAACTCTTACCTTGGAAAAATAGCACATTTCTTGAGAATGCGCTAGCTACCGCTAAGGATACTGAGGCAGACCAAGTTTTTGTTGTGTTGGGGGCTAATTATGAATTGATTGTTTCAAAGGCAAATTTTGACGGAGTGTCCCTTATAAGAAATGAAAACTGGCAATTGGGTATAGGAAGTTCTATAGCAAAAGGTGTGGCTCATTTAAACAACTTAACAGAAAAATATGATGCAATCTTGGTGAGTTTAGCAGATCAACCTTTAGTGGATGCTTCTTATTATAATCAGATGATTACAGCATTTAAGAATTCAAATGAACATCTGGTGGCTACCAATTACGGAGCTAAAAAAGGAGTGCCGGCGTTATTCGCGAAAGAATATTTTGTACCACTCACACACCTAAATCAAGATTTTGGCGCACAAAAACTTTTAAATGATAAAAATGCACTCAGTATTAATAGTTCAATAAATAATATTGATATTGATACTTGGGAAGATTATCAATTGTTACTTAATAAAATAGATTAAATATATTATTGTTTGGGATTATCACCCACAGTCTCAGTGAAAGTTATTTTCCCATAATCTTGAAAAATACCACAAGAGTTTTCCTTTTTGACTAAAGATGCTGTTTCTTTTCTTTTAGCTAATGCTTCGATTTCTGGAGATAAATACGTCATAACCTGAAAATTAGTTTTAATTACTTTTTGCTAACGGACACATTTCTATATTGTTGCGTTCGATACAGCAAAATTAGTTAATTTATAACTTTGATTTGGTGTATTGTTATTTATTTAAGAATCTATTCACGTAAAGTTAACAATACAGAAAAAGATATAAGCATTGTCTAGGGTTAAAATACTACTATTTCAAATTATTTTATGTACTTTTCATTTTGCATTTTTTATATCAAAAAAACTAACTATCTTTGCAGAAGCATTGAGAGTTATTATAAAGCTCATTATCTGCGCGTTGTTGCAACTTCTTTATAGATTATTAGGCAAATCATTATTTACCAATCGTTCATTTTGAATTTCAATAACTTCACGGCGGCTTATCACAAGCACGTCTCATATTAATTTAAATTTATAATTTTAATGGCGAGAGCACAAGAAACCTTTGGTAAAAAAGAACGAGAGAAGAAGCGTTTAAAAAAACGTGAAGAAAAGGCCAAGAAAAAAGAGCAACGTAAAGCAAGCGGTGACCAAGATAGTATGTTTGTTTACGTAGATGAGAACGGACATTTAGTAGATACCCCTCCGGATCCATCCAAAAAAGTTAAAGTAGACGCTGAGAGTATTGTTCTAGGTATACCTAAGAAGGAAGAAAGTGACGAAGTAATAGATCCAGTACGTAAAGGTCGTGTAGAGTTTTTCAACGATTCTAAAGGATACGGATTTATAAAAGATACAGAAACACAAGAAAAATTCTTTGTACATGTTCAAGGTTGCCTTGAAGAGATCAAAGAAAATAACATGGTTCAATTTGAACTTGAAAGAGGCATGAAAGGAATGAATGCTGTTAGAGTTAAGAAAGTTTAACTCTAGAAAAATTTTATATTAAAGAAAGGGTGTTCATTTGAACACCCTTTTTTTATTTTTCTTTATCAAGTACCGCTAATGCTAATCGAATTTTGAAATAATCTAATTGTTCCTCAAAATGATCAAAATATGGTTTTAGAGTTGCGGGTTCTTCCAAAGCTATTTTAGCCTTTTTTACAGCTTCAACTTCACTCTTGGTTACAAAATCATAAATATTAATAGGCTTTCCATCTCCGTATAATTTAGCAATATGTGAGTATACTGTGGTAGATTTTAAGTTTCTTTTCTCAGAAATTTCATCTATGGTTAAGCCCTGCTGGTACAGTTCATAAGTGACCTTATGCGTGTCTGTTTTTTTATCTTTCTTCTCTTTATTAAACGCTATGATTTCGTTAATAAACAAATCTCCATATACCTCCAGCTTTCGTTGACCAACTCCGCTAATTTCTAGAAATTCGTCATCAGTCATTGGCCTAAATTGCTCTATGGCCTGTAGAGTAGCGTCGCTAAAAACTAAATACGCTGGAATGTCTTCGTCTAAAGCTATCTTGTGTCTTAATATGCGTAAACGTTCAAATAAGTCTCCAGTTTTCTTCTTTTTAGTTGCTTTTTCTTTCGGATTACCAATTTTTTCTAGCGCTTCTATAGGTTTAGTTAATGAAACTTTAGCTGCATTGAAGAGTACATTTTTAGAAAAAGCGGTTAACTGTAAGGCATTATGGTTTTGAAATGCGATCTCGGCATACCCTTGATTAATTAATTGGATAATGTAATGCTGCCAATCTTTCCAAGAAATATCATGCCCTATTCCATAGGTTTTTATAGTCTCTAAACCTTTTTCAATAATAGCAGCATTTTTTGCACCTCGTAAGACATCTATAATAACACCTGTTGCCTCAGTTTCCTTTACTCTGGCAATCGTAGATAATATTTTTTGAGCAATAACAGTACCGTCAAAAACTTGAGGCGGACTTTTACAAACATCACAATTACCACAATTTTCGGCTAGTAGTTCTCCAAAATAACTTAATAATATTTTACGCCTGCAGGTTGTAGCTTCCGCAAATTGTTTCATGCGTTCTAGCTTAGCAATTTGTACCTCTTGGTTAGAGGCACCTTCCGTAAAACGCCTTAATTGTATGACATCAGCATAACTATGGAAGAGAAGGGCGCTAGCAGCTAATCCATCTCGTCCGCCACGCCCAATTTCTTGGTAATATCCTTCTATATTTTTTGGCATATTATAGTGAATCACCCAGCGTACGTTAGACTTATCTATCCCCATACCAAAAGCAACGGTAGCGCATACAATTTTAGTCTTATCGAAAATAAAATTTTCTTGAACCTTTGTTCGCTCGTCAAAACTAAGTCCGGCATGGTAGGCATCGGCTTTTAATCCTTTTGCTTTTAATTTGCTAACTAACTGCTCTGTAGTTTTTCTGCTCAAACAATAAATAATACCTGAAGATTTTGGTCTTTTATCTATGAAATTCAGAATCTGTTCTACTCTGCCATCGGCAGGTCTTACTGTAAGGCTTATATTTTTTCTATCGAAAGAAGTAATAAATTGTTCTGCTTTTGTAATGTTTAATTGTGTTACAATATCTTGTCGTGTGGCTTTGTCAGCCGTTGCCGTTAATGCTATAATTGGCGTATTCGGCATCTTTTTCTTTAAAAAACCTAATTGCTGATACGAAGGTCTAAAATCATGTCCCCAAGAAGAGATGCAATGGGCTTCATCAATAGCTATACAACTAATATAAGTCTCATTTAATATATTATCTAAGGCAGGCATGCTTTCTGGAGCTACATAGATTAGATTTAATTCAGATTTTGTAATCTTAGTTATAATCTCTTGTTGCTCCTCGCTTGATTGACTGCTATTGAAATACGCAGCGGCAATACCATTTGCATTACAACCATCTACTTGGTCTTTCATCAACGCGATTAAAGGAGAAACTACCAAGGTAGTTTTAGGGAATATTAAAGAAGGCAATTGAAAACAGATTGATTTTCCACCACCTGTAGGCATAATTACCAAAGCATCTTTTTGTTCTAAAACTGAAGAAATAATGGTTTCTTGCTGTGGTCGGAAACTATCGTATCCAAAATATTTTTTTAAGGTAGGGTGTAATTGTTCTTTGTATTTGGTTAGCGACATAAAATAAAATCTATTTTGTAAAACTACGTGATTTATAAGATTGATAAAATTAGGAAGTGCAATTTAGGCTGAAAATTTCCAAGCAATAAATCTACTTTTTTTATTTCCTTGTTCCATTTCTACGGTTTGGTAGCTAGCTTTGGCTTTGTCTAATTGTTTGTAGATTTTTGCTAGATTTTCACTTTTAGAGACTAAACAAGTAAACCAGCCTACTTGATTTTTAAAAGGGATACTTTGCTTTATCATTCTCTTTATAAAGAGAGCTTCCCCACCATTACACCAAAGTTCATTTGCTTGTCCGCCAAAATTTTGTTTAAAAGCAGCGTTAGATTTTAAGTTTTTTAATTTTCTACGGGTACCAGCGATAGCTTCTTTCTCCGAAGCATGAAAGGGCGGATTGCAAAGGGTAAAATCAAAATACTCTCCGTCTTTAATAATTCCCTTAAAAATATCAGCATTAGATTCTTGACTTCTAATTTCAATCTTATCTTTAAGTAGTTCCGTATTTTCAACAGCAGAGGCAAGAGCAACTGCGTCAATATCACTACCAACCATTTTCCAACCATAGAGTTGTGCTCCAAGTATTGGGTAGATACAATTTGCTCCTGTCCCTATATCTAATCCTTTTAATTGTGTTTTACTTTTTGTAGCGGCAACCAAGTCATATATATGGTGAATATAATCTGCCCTTCCTGGTATAGGTGGACATAAATAGCCTTTTGGGAGTGTCCAAGAGGCTACCTTGTAATGATGCTTTAATAAAGCTTTGTTGAGTTCTAGTACTGCATTTGGATTAGAGAAATCTATGCTTTCTGTGTTGTACTTGTTTAAAATAACAAATTCAGCAAGTGCTTCATGGCTATTTTTTAATGCCTGAAAATCGTAAGGTGCGTGGTGTAAATTTTTTGGATGCAAACTATATTTTTATCTTACAAAGATAGGTATGTTAAGTTGCTATACAATGGCAAAGAAGAATACCATACCTTTGCAAAAATAAACTAGGTTTCCCATGAGTTCTTTTGAAGATTTCAACTTAAAAAAACAACTAAATTACGCGATTGAAGATTTAAAATTTTCAGCTCCAACACCTATTCAAGAAGCGGCTTTTTCTGTAGTTATGTCAGGAAAAGACATTGTTGGTATTGCACAAACGGGTACAGGGAAAACAATGGCATATATGTTGCCAATTCTGCAAGAAATAACATTTTCTAAGCAAATTCATCCAAGAGTTTTGGTTTTGGTTCCTACTAGAGAGTTAGTATTGCAAGTTGTAGAAAATATAGAAAGTTTTGCAAAATATATAAACATTCGTGTTTTAGGAGTTTATGGAGGTACCAATATTAATACCCAAAAGCAACAGTGTGCTCAAGGTACAGATATTTTAGTAGCAACACCAGGTAGACTTTATGATTTGGCGCTATCAAAAGCGGTAAAATTAAAAGAAGTTAAAAAATTGGTTATTGATGAAGTTGATGTCATGCTTGATTTGGGCTTTCGCTTTCAGCTGATTAATCTTTTTGATTTATTGCCAGCAAGAAGACAGAATATTATGTTTTCTGCAACGATGACTGATGATGTAGATGCACTTATTGATGATTTTTTTACAGCTCCAGAAAAAGTTTCTATAGCAGTAAGTGGTACTCCTTTAGATAATATTAAGCAAGTTTGTTATGCTGTGCCTAATTTTTATACTAAAATTAATTTACTTATTCGCTTATTAAAAGATAAGGATACCTATCAGAAAGTTTTGGTATTTGTGAGTAATAAACGCTTTGCGGATAAGGTTTTTGAAGAGATGGAAGTTGCTTTTGGTAACGAATCTTGTGTAATTCATTCTAACAAAACGCAGAATTACAGAATGCGTTCTATTCGTCAATTTGATGAAGGTAAAAACCGTATTCTTGTAACTACAGATGTAATGGCTCGTGGTTTAGATTTAGATAAAATAACCCATGTAATTAATTTTGATACGCCAAATTACCCAGAAAACTACATGCATAGAATTGGTAGATCGGGTAGGGCAGAACACCAAGGAAATTCCGTCTTATTTTACACAGAGAAGGAAGAGCCTTTAAAGGAAGCTATTGAAGCCCTTATGGATTATGAAATTCCATTAATGGCAATTCCTGAGAATGTAGAACTGTCAGAAGAACTTATTGCGGAAGAACGCCCAAGAATTATTGAAGCAGATAATCCTAATCAAAATACCTTAGATTCTCAGGGAAGTTTTCACGAAAAGAAAGAAAAAAATAAAAAAGAAAATCAAGGTGGTTCATACCAACGTATTATAGCTCAAAAATATAAGAAGCCTCAAACTAGGGGTGATAAGAATTATAATAAAAGAAATAAGAAGAAGTAAGGGAATATTGCCTATATTTAGTCCCAACCAATCTTATTTTAAGTAATGAAATCATACACGATAGCAGAAATTAACGCTGTTATAAACGGAGTTGTTTTAGGAAATACCTCAAACGAAATTAATGCTCCAGAGCAATTAGAGAAAGCAACAATTCATAATATCAGTTTTATTGGAAATCGTAAATATGCTAAACTTTGGTCTTCTTCCAAAGCATCTGTAGCAGTTATCGATAAGAAAATAGCTCTTGAGCCAGGAGAAAATAGAGCACTTATTCAGGTAGAATCTGCCGATTTGGCTATGGCTCAAATTCTGGGATTTTTTAACCCAGGAATGCCTATACTTGATGAAGAAATTCATCCGAGTGCAGTAGTACATATTTCTGCTAAATTAGGGGCAAATGTACATCTTGGTGCCAACTGTTATATTGGAAAAAACGTTACCATTGGAGATGGTACTACCATATACCCCAACGTTACGGTGATGGATGATAGTACAATCGGGATGGGGTGTACCATTTGGTCAGGAACGGTTATTAGAGAACGAACAATTATTGGACACCAATGTATTTTTCATACAAATGTAAGTATAGGATCTGATGGCTTTGGGTTTAGACCAAGTCCTGATGGTAGAGGTTTAGTCAAAATTCCTCAGATAGGAAATGTTGTTATTGGCAATGGAGTAGAAATAGGTGCTAATTCTTGTGTAGACCGTGGTAAATTTAGTTCTACAATAATTGGGGATGGTACTAAAATAGACAACCTTGTGCAAATAGGGCATAACTCTATATTAGGTCGTTCTTGTATTATGGCAGGACATAGTGGCTTGGCAGGTTCTGTAACCTTAGGAGACGGTGTTATTATTGGTGGTAGTGCATCAATAAAAGATCATACTACCTTACATTCTGGTGTAACTGTGGGAGCTGGTTCTGGTGTTATGGGAGATGTAGCAGCAGGGAAAACAGTGTTGGGATATCCTGCTTGTGATTCTAGAGATATGTTAAAACAATGGGTGGCTTTGCGTAAATTAGGTAAAGGCGCATAGTTTTGCAAAACTTTCATCTAATTAAGTTCACTTTTAATCAAAAAACTCAATTGTTTTTTAGCAATAATTTGTAAAGCCCTTTTAAAGGGTTTAATTTTGTACTCCCCCTAGAAAAGGATATTTATGACGGAGACAGCAACAGGCTTGCAAGAAAAAAAATCAGATAAAGAACTTTATAGCTACCAACAAGGAGCGATTAACAAAATTTTTGAAAAGTTCGATACTGCAGCAGATAATTATCACTTACTGTATCAATTACCAACAGGAGGAGGGAAAACCGTTATTTTCTCCGAAATGGTACGGCAGTATTTGAAAAACCATAAGAGGAAAGTTTTAGTGTTGACACACCGTGTAGAACTGTGTAACCAAACGTCAACCATGCTTACTAATTTTGGGGTGCCAAATAAAGTGGTAAATAGTAAGGCTAATTTAGACGATCAAGATCAATATATTTGCTTTGTTGCAATGGTAGAGACCTTGAATAACCGTTTAAATGATGGCAAATTAGATATTTCTGATATCGGTTTAGTTATTATTGATGAAGCACACTATAATTCTTTTACTAAATTATTTAAGTTTTTTGAAAATGCGTTTGTCCTTGGGGTAACGGCAACACCATTGAGTTCTAGTAAAGAACTTCCAATGAAAGATAACTACGATGACCTTATAACCGGTGAATCGATACAATCTTTAATTGAAAATGAATTCTTAGCACGTGCTGAAGTTTTTCAGTATGATATGGGGTTAACCTCTCTTGAAGTGGGGTCTAATGGTGATTATACAGTTAAGTCTTCAGAGGACCTGTATACGAGCCCTGCAATGTTAGATAAAACATTACAAGCGTATTTAAAACATTCTAAGGGTAAAAAAGCACTGATTTTTAACAACGGTATTAATACGTCTATTCAGATTTATTATACATTTAAAGCTGCTGGTTTACCAGTGATGCACTTAGATAATACCGCAACCAAAAAGCAGCGTAAACAAATATTAAAATGGTTTAAAGAAACACCAGATGCTATACTTTCATCTGTAAGTATTTTAACTACAGGTTTTGATGAACCTACAATAGACACGATTATTCTAAACAGAGCAACGAAATCTTTGACGCTTTACTATCAAATGATTGGTCGTGGATCGCGTATTCTAAATAATAAATCATCTTTTAAAGTGATAGATTTAGGGAATAACTATCATAGATTTGGTCCTTGGGGAGCAGATCTAGATTGGCAAATGATTTTTAAGTCTCCTAACTTTTATATGGAACGTCTTCAGAATGATGAAGATATAGAAAGTAATTTTAGACATGAAATGCCCGAAGAAATCCGGGTACAATTTGAAAAATCTGAAGAAGTTTATTTTGATATTAAAGAGGTTTATATCGATGCAACTTATAAAGGAGAATCTTCAAAAGTAGTTTTGGAGCGTTCTATAGAGCAACACGGTAAAATTTGTATAGAAAATAGTGAAGATGTGTATGACGCATTAGGTTTAGCAAAATTGCTAGATGAAGACATTGACTACAGAATACAGAGTTATGCTAAATGCATAAGTCGTAGCACTTTTAATTTTTTAAAATGGCTTAAAGATGATTATAAGCTAAAATTAAACTCATACCTCCGTCAGAATTTCGATGAAGTTTTTGAAGAAATAAACGGATTTCCTCCTGAAGATTAAAAAATAAATAACATAAAAAAAGCAGTAATTATACCTTATACTTACTGCTTTTTTATTTTAATAGCTTTTGCCTTTTAAAGGCTAAATATAAGTTCTTATTGAAATAATTCGGACTTTACTTGATCATAATAACTATCGCTAATAGGAATTAATGAGTCCGTAATAAAAAGATCTCTACCTTTTAAAGAAGTAACTTTAGTTTTGTTTACAATGTAAGACCTATGCACGCGCATAAATTGCGAAGGTGGTATTTGTTTTAATAATGATTTTAAGGATTGTAAGCTCATTATTTTTTTGCTTTCTGTATAAAAGGTTACATACTCACTATCACTTTTAATATATAATATATCTGCGTATTTAATTTTATAAAGATCATAACCAGATTTTACAGTTATAGAATCTTCAATGTTTTCTAACGGTACCGCTTTACTTTTAACTTTATTTACGGCGCTTAAAAACCGATTAAACGTTATCGGTTTTAATAAATAATCGACTACATTTAATTCATAACCTTCTAGAGCATATTCGGTATAAGCCGTTGTAAAAATAATATTGGTATCTGCGCCAATGATTTTGGCAAAATCGGTGCCATTTATAGCGGGCATTTGAATGTCTAAAAAAATTAGATCTATAGCAGAATTCTTTATTAATGGTAAGGCTTCCAAAGCATTTTCAAAATCTCCTACTAATGCTAAGTTAGGGGTGTCAGATATATACTTTATAATTAAAGTTCTAGCTAATTCTTCATCATCTATAACTATACATTTAATTTTATTCATTTTAGACTTAATTTTAAACTTACTTTAAAGCTTTCAGGTAGATCTTGAATGATCAACTCATGTTTATCAGGGTACAAAATAGCTAATCTTTTTTTAACATTTTCTAATCCTATACCCCCAACTTCATCTTTAATTTCTACAGTAATCGATTTGCTGTTTTCAACTTCAAAATAAATCTGATTTTCTTTACTGGTTACTTTAATAGTTAGAAAAGTATTATCAACTTTTTCAATATTACTGTGTTTAAAAGCATTTTCTACAAATGGAATAATAAGCATAGGAGCAATTAATACGCCTTTAACTTCTATTTCATAGGTAGTTGATATTGGATATGTTTTACTACTTTTTGTGGTAAATAATTTAATGTAGTTTTCTATATATGAAATTTCTTTAGATAAAGGTACGAAAGCTTGTTCGCAATCATAGAGTACATACCGTAACATGTTAGCCAAGTAGCTAATAGATTCTTGTGTTTTAGTAGCGCTAATCGCAGATAACGCATAAATATTATTCAGGGTATTGAATAAAAAATGTGGATTAATCTGAGATTTTAATAATTTTAGTTCTGTTGCCAAGCGTTCATTATTATTTTTTATAGTCTCTTCTTCTTTTTTTTGAGCATATAAAAGTGTTTCTAAAAAAGTACCTAGAACAGCGGAAACGGCCAAGAGTAAAAAATGAATCAAGAATTTTGAAGGAGCACCTCTAGGAGTATATCTAGGAATACCGGTAGGAATATTTTCTACTCCAGGCATTCTGGATGGTATTGGCGGTCGTGGCATTGAAAAAAGAGTAGAGCTTATATAGCTCCCTAAAACTATAGCTGAAAGTCCGATAATTAAAAACACTAAATATTTTTTTTTAAATAATAATTTAGGTGCTGCAAAAAATATGAGGCCCGCTATGAGTAGTATCTGAAAGAGTAAAGAAAGTAAATTTTCCCTAAAAAAACCAAAATCAAAACTTTGGGTAATCCATAGTACTAACCAGATAATAATCCATAATAGGGATTGAAATATAAATCTCTTTGTTGCTTTCATACCGCAAATAAAAGTAAATTATAATTAAGACATAACCCTATATAGGGGATAATTCTTTGTATAAATGTTAGTTTACTGAACAGAAAATGGGTTCTACTGATTACTTCTCTGTATGCATTGATTCTTGCTATTTGGTATTCTTCTTTTTAAGAAATTTGATGTAGAAATGTATAATCTTAAAATTAAAGTCATGAAAAATAAAGTAATTCAATTAGGTGTAATGGGCGTTTTTTTATTAATGTTTTCTTGCGGAAATGCACAAGAGAAAGGAAAGGGTAAAAAGCCGCCGACTTTTACAGAACTTCTAGAGAAAATGGATAAAAATGATGATGGTATGCTTTCTAAAGATGAAGTTAAAGGGCCATTGAAAGATAATTTTGCCGAAATAGATACTGATGAAGACGGTTACATTACGGAAGAAGAAATGAAAAAAGCTCCAAAACCAGAACGTCCAGAACGTAACTAAACCCAAATAGTAATAATTTTAAAACAATACCATGAGAAAAAAGAATTTAGTATTTAAATATGTGCCTGTAGCAGCAGGAATCTTAACGTTATTATTTGCTATTACAGCTTGCAGTAGTGATAGTGAAAGTTCTGATGATACTGTTTCTGAAGATGTAGAAGATATAGAGGATGAAACAGTAACAGAATTACATGCGGCTTATGCTGCATTTAATGCAGATGCAACTACCATTTATTTAGACGGTTCCAATGTGGTTATAGAAACTACAGGATTACCAAATCACGAAACGGTGTATTGGGGAGAAGGTGATGAACTTTATAGAGATGAGCCAGATGTATCTGTAACAGGAACAGAAAATGGAGGCGAGGGTACTACGATTTATTCTAATAACAATGCTACAACAATAACCGTAGACGCTACTCCTGATTTAACGGGTAGTACTGTAGAAACACAATTAAATACAATAGGTATTGCGGTAAGTGGAGCTTCAATTTTTAACGATCAAGAAGGTGCTGGAGATTTGGATCAAGCAGCACGTAGTTTAGATTGGACGGGGGCACATATTGGACCAGGAGTTTATCATTATCATTTAGAGCCTAAAGCGTTTACAAATGATGATTCTGAATTAGTAGGTATTTTATTAGACGGCGTTTTTCTTTATGGAAGACAATGTGATGCTATTGGCACATACCCTACAGATTTAGATAGTTCTGGCGGGCATACTGCTACAACTCAATATACAGATGGAGCAGAAGAATATCATTATCATATTATTAATGAAGTATATTCTACAACAGGTTCTTACCTAGCTTTTGCAGGTCCTTATCAAGGGTATTAAATTAAATAATTTAAGTATTATGAAATCATTTTTTTTACTACTCCTTCTTTTATTTCTAGTTCAATGTTCGGAAAGACCTTCGAAAAATATAGCAAGTACTGTAGATAGCGGTATGAATGAAGTTGAACCGCCCAAGGTGGTTGATAGTTTGGTGGTGTTAAAAACCGAATTGATTCTAGATCCATTAAAAGGGGTTTGGTCTTATGATCAAAAACCATTTAATGGCTATGCAGTTAAATATTATTCCAATGGAACTATACGAGAAAAACTTGGATTTATTAACGGTAAAAGAGAAGGAGTAGCGAAAAGATGGTCTGAAAATGCCATATTGCGGTGGCAGTCTCATTATGAGCATAATAAGTTAGTAGGCTCTTACAAAACATGGTGGGAGAATGGTGTCTTGGCAGAAGAGTCAATCTATAAAAATGGATTTTTGCAAGGTGTTCAAAAGCAATGGCATGAAAATGGTCAATTAGCCAAATTACGTAATTTGGAGCTTGGTAAAGAAACAGGAATGCAGCAAGCTTGGTTAAAAAATGGTACCTTATATGTTAATTATGAGGCTAAAAATGGTCGCGTATTTGGGTTAAAACGAGCTAATTTATGTTATCAATTAGAAGATGAAATAGTAATTAAAACTGATTCAATAAAAAAAATAAGTTTATGAAAAAGTATATTGTTCTTGTTCTATTTCTTGCTTTAGGTATAAGTTGTAAAGAAAAAACTAAAAAAGAAGCTATTAACGTAAAAGAAACGAGTAGGGTAGAAAGTTTGCCTTATTATAACGAAAAATCTTTTACACCACATTGGATTACGCCAAATACTCCAGAAGAAAAGGCGTTTCATAAAATCCCAGATTTTAAGCTTGTAAACCAATTAGGGGATACCCTGACGCAACAAAATTTTGATACTAAAATATATATCACCGATTTTTTCTTTACAAGTTGTCCAGGGATCTGCCCGCAAATGACGAATAGTATGGTGGGGCTTCAGGAAAAGTTTAAAGATGATGATTCCGTATTATTTTTATCACATTCAGTAACCCCTACAATTGATACGGTAAAAGAACTTAAAATATATGCAGATAGGTTTGGCGTAATAGCTAACAAATGGCATTTAGTAACTGGCGATAAAACTGAAATTTATAACTTAGGAAGAAATGAATATTATGTTGAAAATGATTTAGGGATTCCTAAAGATATAAATGACTTCTTGCATTCAGAGAATTTTTTATTAATAGATAAAAATAAACATATTAGAGGTATCTATAACGGCTTAAATAGAGCGTCAATGGCTCAGTTAGTCGTAGATATAAAGAGCTTAGAAAAAGAAGGCTAAATCATTATTAACAATAATTGAAACCTGTAAATTCACGATTTTGAATATAAATAGATGGAGAAATTAATTTTTTCATCTATTTTTTGGTTTAAAAAGGGTTTAAAACGTTAAGTTTTTATAAAAACTTGCAATATTTTCTTTGAACCATTTTACAACCCATAAGTTTGCATCAAATTAAAGTTGAAATTTACAAATATCACAAAATTATGAGTAAAGTTAAGGAGAATGATACCGTTCAAGTACATTATACTGGAAAACTAAAAAATGGAGAAATATTTGATAGCTCTTTAGAAAGAGAACCAATAAAAGTAACATTAGGACAACAAAGTTTAATTCCTGGTTTTGAAAATGGTTTGATAGACATGGCAGTTAATGAAAAGAAAACTGTTGTTATCCCTTCTGCAGAAGCATACGGAGAGATTAATAAAGAATTATTTCAAAGTGTTCCTAGAGCAGACTTACCAGAAGATATTAAGCCTGAAGTAGGTATGGGTCTTATGGCTAAAAATGCAGATGGTACAGAGCGTCAATTACGTGTTGTAGAAGTAAAAGAAGATGCTATTGTTATTGATGCAAATCACCCTTTAGCAGGACAAGAGCTTACTTTTGAACTAGAAGTTGTTGCTATTGGATAATTTTTTTTAAACAAAAAATCCAATAAAGGTCTTTGACCGTATATGATTATATGAAACAAAGAGTTCTTGCGGAAATGTTTACATAAATTAAAAAGACCAGTCATTTGACTGGTCTTTTTTGGTTTAGCTTGGAATTCTTTGAGTTGAGAATTACAATTTTTAAAAAGGTATTTTTTAAGTATTAAGTTAAAATTTTTAATAAGCTGCTATAGAAATTACAGCTATTAGTACAATAAATAAGAGTATAGATTTTCTCATAGGGTTATAATTAATGGTTAATACGTTCAATATTAACATTTAAATAGGCAATTAAAATTTAATTAGTTCCAAAGTCAATTTTTTCGATAAAGCGTAGATTACTAGTGAATTAAGCTGTTCCGGTAGTTGATAATTAAAATAGTAAATTATCAGCATAATAAATTGAGGTAAAACCAATTAATTGATGTAGTTTCGCGCCTGATTTTGAAAAAGTTAAGATAATGAAACGCATCAACGAGTATAAAAAATTGTTTTCTGTTGAAAAGGATATCGAGTTAAAAGAATTAAAAAATACATACCGAGGTTTAGTTAAGCAATGGCACCCAGATAAGTTTCTTGAAGGAGATGCTAAGAAAGAAGAAGCAGAGCTAAAGAGTAGACAAATTATAGATGGTTATCATTTTTTAGTAAGTATTGCTCCTGAAACAAAAGCGGCTAATTTAGAAGAGTATACTAAGTTAACGAATGAATCTGGTATTTTAGATTTTCAACATAAAGGTTTACTATTAGAAGTTACTTTTTTAGATGGCTCTACTTATGAGTATTTTGGGGTTCCAAAAACTATTTATGTTAAGTTAATCAACTCTCCAAAACAATACCGTTTTGCTAAAAGGAGTATCTTTAATAGCTACATTTACCGTAAGTCTAAAAAGACCTTACAAGAAGCATAAATTATATGCTTACTATATGTTTAAAATAACCTTGCAATTTAATTGCAAGGTTATTTTTTTGCACAATTTTCTGTAATTTTTGCGGTACCCATTACGTAAATCTTGAAATAATAAATCTTAAATAATTTAAAATTTCAGAAGAACTAAGTAGACTAATTAATGAATTTTTAGAAACTTATTCTTAATCTTGCATAGAATTTTAAAATGTTGACATTCTTATGGCAAAGTCTTCAAATACCCTATTAATTATTCTTGCTTTTTTTGCTATTTATGTAATATGGGGTTCTACCTATTTACTAAATAAAATAGCCGTTACAGAACTTCCTGCGTATATGCTTGCAGGAATACGCTTTACCACGGCAGGATTATTAATTTTCGGAATATGTAAAGTTTCTGGAATCTCTATAAAAATTACACTAAAACAATTTAGAAATAGTTTTATTGCAGGATTTCTATTCTTAACCTTTGGGAATGGTGTATTCGTATGGGGCTTAAAATATGTAGACAGCAGTTTTGCAGCATTAGAGGTTGCAGCAATGCCGCTTATTGTTTTAATTCTAATGCGCGTTGTAGATGGAAAGAAAATTAAACCTATGTCTATTGTAGGCGTAATTTTAGGGGTCATTGGTATTTATTTATTAGTAAGTCAGAAACAAATTGTTCAACAAGATGAGTCCTTATTAGGAATGATCATTATCTTCTTTTGTGTATTGGGTTGGTCTACAGGGAGCTTATTTGTTTCAAAAGCGACACTTCCTCAAAGTTACTTGGTAAATACGGCATATCAAATGGTTACTGCAGGTATTACTTTAGGAATAACAAGTTTGGTCTTAGGTGAAAATTGGTCGTGGCCAAGCACTTGGAGTGGACCTGTTCAACTATCCATGGGGCTTTTAATTATTTTAGGGAGTATTGTAGCTTTTTCGGCTTTTAATTATTTATTAAAGACGGTTTCTCCTGAGAAAGTAGCAACATCTAGTTATGTAAATCCAGTTATTGCATTACTTTTAGGGTGGTATGTTTTAGATGAAAATATAACGAGTCAATCTATACTGGCAGCAGGGGTCCTATTAACTGGCGTATTTTTTATCAATACGAAGAAGAAATTAGTAATGTTTTCACATTTTAGAGGAAAACTTAAAAATACATCAGAGGATATTAAATAATTAGTTTTAAAAATTAGAAATCAATGTCTTTAGCTTCAAATTTTTTTAGTATTTCACTTCTTGTACTAGTATTAAGTTCATGTACAGAACCTACCCAACCTTTATTTAACGGCAAAGATTTATCAGGCTGGCATGTAGATGTACCTGCAAAAGATAGCCTAAAGGATGCACCAAGTTCTTTTATTGTAAGAGAAGGGAACTTGGTGAGTTTAGGAGAACCAAGAGGGCATTTAATTACCGATAAAATTTATAAGAACTATAGATTAAACATAGAATATCGTTTTACCAAAGAACCAGGTAATTGTGGAATTCTTGTTCATGCTTCTACGCCGAGAGCCTTATATGGCATGTTTCCAAAATCTATGGAGGTGCAGATGGAACATGAAAATGCGGGAGATTTTTGGTGTATTCAAATGGATATCACTACGGAAGATATGATCCTTCGTAGAGGACCAAAAAACGAATGGGGAGTTGTAGAAGGAAAAGCGCGTAGGATTAAAAATTTAACCGAAGGCTCAGAACATGCTTTAGGAGAATGGAACTCCATGACGATAGAATGTTTTGAAGATAAAATTAAAGTATGGGTGAATGGTGATTTTGTAAACTATGGCTATAATGCTGATGAAACAAGTGGGCAAATTGCTATTCAAGCAGAAGGAACCGAAGTAGTGTTTAAGACGCTAGATTTAACTTCAATTTCTAAGCTTACCGACTAGTACTCACTAAAGAGAATCTATTTGCGCAACAGTACCAGGTTGTAGGTCTTCTAAAATTTGTGTGCCAATCCTAACACGAATTAATCGTAAGGTTGGAAAGCCGACCGCGGCTGTCATTTTGCGTACTTGCCTAAATTTACCCTCAGTAATGGTAATGCTTATCCATGAATTGGGACGATGCGTGCCTATCCGCAATTTTTTATCTGGATCGGTTAAGAGTGGAGGATCAAGAAGTGCTTTTACGCGACACGGTTTGGTGATGTATTTTTTTCCTGAAAGTCCGATAAGAACTCCTCGTTCTAGCTGCAGAATATCTTCATGGGGTATTTCACCATCCAATTGCGCGTAATACTCCTTTTCAATTCCAGATTGGTTTATGGTATCGCTTAATTTTCCGTCGGTGGTCAGTAATAACAATCCTTCAGATTTTTCGTCTAAGCGCCCAACGGGCATAATTCCTTCAGGAAAATCATATAATTCTCCTAAGAAATGCTTTTTACGTGCTTCCTTTTCATCATTTGAGATAAACTGACTCAGCATGCCAAAAGGCTTGTAAATTTTAAAGTGAAGGTGTTTTTTCATTTGAAGCAAGAAAGATACAATTAAAGAGGTTTAGCGTCACAAGAAAATGCTAAATGCGTTACTAATTTTTCTCATATTTCGTAATTTTAGTAAAAAATAAAATACGATGAAAGATAAAATATTTGAAGCTTATCAATTAAAAGATATAATTCTAAAAAACAAAATTGTTATGGCTCCAATGACGCGTTCAAGAGCTGCAAATGAGGGCAATGTTGCCACAGAAGAATTACAAGGAGCGTACTATGCACAACGCGCATCTGCCGGATTAATAATTACAGAAGGTTCTCAGGTTTCCCAAGATGCTGTAGGATATGTAAATACTCCGGGTATTTTTACAGAAGCGCAAGTTGAAGGATGGAAGAAGGTAGTTAAGAAAGTACACGATAAGGACGGTAAAATTTACATTCAATTATGGCACGTAGGGAGAATTTCTCACCCTGATTTTCATGAGGGAGCACTGCCGTTAGCGCCTTCTGCTATTAACCCTAATGCCCAATCGTATACGCCAACGGGTTTCAAAGATACGGTTACGCCAAAGGCCATGACCAAAGAAGATATACAAACTACAATTTCAGATTTTAAAAATGCCGCTAAGAACGCTATTGATGCTGGTTTTGATGGTGTAGAAATTCACTCTTCAAACGGATACTTGTTTCACCAATTTTTTAACGGAACTTCTAATGTAAGAACAGATGAGTATGGAGGATCTATTGAGAATAGAGCACGTTTTTTCTTTGAAGTATTAGACGCTATTAAGTCGGTAATTCCTCAAGAAAAAGTAGGAGCAAGATTTAACCCTTCGTTAGATGGGTTGTTTGGTATTATTATGGATGAAGAAACCATTCCTACTTTTGAATATATTATTAAGAAGTTGAATGATGATTATGATTTAGCGTATATCCATTTATCAGAACCTTTTACAGATGTTTCAGAAATTCCGTTCGCAGTTACAGAAATAGCAAGACATTTTAGACCGCTATATGATGGTACTTTAATGATAAATTCTGGTTTTACTTATGAAACGGGTAATGCTGTTCTTGAAGCAGGTAATGCAGATTTAGTAGCTTACGGGAAACCATTTATTTCTAATCCAGATTTAGTAGATCGCTTTATTTATAGCGTACCATTAACAGATTGGGATAGTGATACGTTCTATACGCCGGGCAAAGAAGGATATTTAGATTACCCTGTAAAAACTACACAAGTTAAAGTGTAAGTAGACAGAGAAACTAAAACATAAAAAAACCTGCAGATTTAAAATCTGCAGGTTTTTTTTATAAAATTATAGCAGCTCTTACTTTAATGCTTCCAATAATTTTTCAGCTACTTTCTCTGAAGAAGCAGGGTTCTGACCTGTAATTAGGTTACCATCCTGAATAGCATAAGCTCCCCAATCTTCAACGCTAGAATAAATACCTCCGTTTTCGATTAACATATTTTCAACTAAAAATGGAACTACATCCGTTAATTGTACGGCTGATTCTTCAGAATTAGTGAAACCAGTTACTTTTTTACCTTTTACAAGCGGCGTTCTTCCATCAACATCTTTAACACTTTTTAAAGCTGCAGGTGCGTGACATACGAATGCGATAGGTTTCTTTTGTTTATTAAATGTTTCAATAAGCGCGATAGAAGCTTCGTCATTAGCTAAATCCCATAAAGGTCCGTGTCCACCAGGATAGAAAACAGCATCAAAATCATCTGCATTCATATCCGATAATTTCTTGGTGTTCGCTATTCTTTCTTTAGCGTCTGCGTCTTTATTGTAACGATCTGTAGCTGCGGTAGCTGCGTCTGGTGAGTCACTACTAGGGTCTATTGGTGCTGCTCCTCCTTTTGGCGTAGCAATTGTAATTTTTGCACCTTTATCTAATAAGGTATAATATGGGTTAGCAAATTCTTCTACCCAAAATCCTGTTTTTTTTCCTGTATCTCCTAATTTATCGTGAGATGTTAATACAAATAATACATTCATTTTTTCTTCTTTTTTAGTTGTTATTGTCGCTTCTGAACTTTCTTCAGACGCTTGTTTCTTTTCATTCTTACAGGCAGCACCTGTTATAATACTCAATACTAGTATTGCAGATTTTATGTAATTCATTAAATGCGATTAATACGCCATTTTCACAATTTTCTCTGCGTCTTGTGGAGTTAACGCCTGGCGTTCTCCTAATCCTAACCAGCCACGGTCTGTGAAACGTTTAGCAATTTCTTCTGCAGTACCTTCAAATTTATCCGTGTATTCAGATAATTTCGTTTTGATTCCTAGTTGGTGGAAAAAAGCTTCTGTTTTCTCAATTCCGGCATAGGCCTTATCATCAATACTTCCTTCCGTAACATTCCAAACACGTTCTGCATACTGCGCTAATTTTTCTTTTTTAGCTTCAAAATTATATTTGTAATGACTTGGTGCCACTACAGCTAAGGTTCTAGCATGATCAATACCAAATAAAGCCGTTAATTCATGACCCATCATATGTATTGCCCAATCTCCAGGAACTCCTTGTTGAATAAGTCCGTTTAGAGCCATCGTACAACTCCACATAAAATTAGCACCAGCTTCGTAATCTGTTGGATCCTTAATTACTTTAGGGCCTACTTCTATCAAAGTCTGTAAAATACTTTCTGCAAACCTATCTTGTAATAAACCACCGGCAGGGTAGGTCATATATTGTTCTAGCACATGCGTAAAAGCATCAGTTACTCCGTTTACCAATTGGCGTTCAGGAATAGAGGTAATAACTAATGGATCTAAGATAGAGAAGGTAGGGAATAGTGCTGGTCCGCCCATAGCTAATTTCTCTTTAGTTTCCTCTCTCGTAATCACAAGTCCAGAATTCATTTCAGAACCTGTAGCAGGTAAGGTAAGAACAGTTCCAAAAGGCATTCCTTTTGTTGGGCGCTCTTTATTCTTTAGCATTTCCCATGGTTCTGCTCCTTCATATTCAGCAGCTGCGGCTAAAAATTTAGTCCCGTCAATTACAGAACCACCACCTACTGCTAATAAGTACGTAATTTTCTCCTCTTTTATTACTTTTAGGGCATCCATCAAGACCGCATACTCCGGATTTGCAGGAATACCGCCAAACTCAATAAGGTCAGTTTTAGCAAGGGCAGTTTTTACTTGCTCGTAAACACCGTTCTTTTTAATACTTCCGCCACCGTAAAGCATAAGCACTTTAGCATCAGCAGGAATTTCGTTTGTCAATTTTCCGATAGTATCCTTTCCAAAAATTATTTTAGTAGGATTTTTATATTCAAAATTATTCATAGTTTTTTCTTTAATTTTCTTAAATCTTCACAATCATTTTCCCTTTGTTTTTTCCATCAAATAAGTCAAGGAAGGCACTAGGAATATTGTCAAAACCTTCTACAACAGTTTCGGTATATTTTAGTTTTCCTTCACACAACCATATTGATAATTGTTTCATAGCTTCCGGAAATTTGTCCGCATAATTAGAAACAATAAAGCCTTGCATTAATGCACTGTTTTTTACCAAAAATGGTTGTACGCTTACTCCCGTAGGTACCTCAGTACTATTATATACAGAGATGGCACCACAAATAATCATTCGAGCAAATCTGTTAATATTAAATAGCACAGCATCTGAAATAGGACCTCCAACATTATCAAAATAGATGTCTACGCCGTTTGGTGCAGCAGCCTTAATAGCAGCGCTCATGTCTTTGGTTTCATTGTAATTGATTCCGGCATCAAAACCAAAATCAGAAGTAAGCATTTCTATTTTCTCATCAGAACCTGCAATACCGATAACATGTAAGCCTAAAATTTTAGCAATTTGGCCAACTACGCTACCTACCGCACCTGCAGCTCCAGAAACAACAATCGTTTCTCCCGCTTTAGGTTTTCCTATTTCGTGTAGCCCAAGAAATGCAGTTAAACCTGTCATTCCCAAAATACCTAAATAGGCACTTAAAGGAGCTAAGTCTTTATTCACTTTGGTTAGACCATCTCCGTTTGACACTTGTTGTGTCTTCCATTCTAAAGATCCAGAAACGTAGTCTCCATCGTTAAAATTCTTGTTTTTAGATGCAATTACTTTTGCTATAACTCCAGAGCTGATAGGTTTACCTACTTCAAAAGGAGGGATGTAAGATTTTGCATCGCTCATGCGTCCCCTTAAATAAGGGTCTACAGATACATAAGTCGTTTCAAGTAGTAATTCACCTTCCTTAATAGTTAGCTGATCATCACTTTGTATAAATTCAAATTCGGATGCTGTTGGTTTGCCTACAGGTCTTTGTTTTAATAGTATCGTCTTATTCATAATAGTTTTCTTTTAATCAATTACGGTTACTAAATCTTCGGTGCTTTTTCGCACTTTTGGTAAATTAACTAACCAATCATTTGTATCATCTCTATAGCCTATTGGTAGTAAAACAGCACTACGTAAGCCTTTTTCTCTTAATCCTAAAATTTCATCTACAGCAGCAGGGTCAAAACCTTCAAGGGGAGTAGTGTCTACATTTTCAAAAGCCGCAGCAGTTATTGCTTCTGAGAAAGCGATATACGCCTGTTTCGCGGCATGGTTAAAGTTTTCTTCTGCATCTTTTTGGGGATAAGAACCTAATAACATCTGACGATAACTTTCCCATCCTTCATTTTTAAAACCTCTAATATCATTCGTTAAATCGAACATGTAATTTATACGATCAGCGGTATATGTATCCCAAGCCGCAAAGACCAAAAGGTGAGAACAATCTGTGATTACCGATTGGTTCCAAGCTACAGGCCTAATTTTTTCTTTTACTTCTTGATTTGTAATTACGTAAATTTCAAAAGGTTGTAAGCCACTAGAAGTGGGAGCAAGGCGTGCAGCCTCAATAATATTATCTATTTTTTCTTGAGGAACTTTTTTACCGTTCATCGCTTTTGCCGCGTATCTCCACTTTAATTTATCTAATAATTCCATTTTTGTATTTTTAAAATTAGGTTTTAGTTTTATTTTGCTTTTATAATTTAATGCTATCCCAAGCTGCTTGGTAGGCCTCAATAATTGTTTTTTCAGTAATTACACATTCTCCACGGTGTTGTGCTAACATTAAAAAAGATAGCGGATTAATGCTGTAGGCATACAATAGGTAATCAGAAACTGGTTTTAGCACCCCTTCTTCTTTCCCACGATGCCATAAATCTAATAAGGGTTGTAAGTGTTTAATACCCTCTTTACGGCTAGGTTCATCAATCATAGGAGTATTGTCACACTGTGCTAAAAACATAGCCTCCTCGCGTTCTTTTAATTTAAAATGTGCAATGCGTTTCCAGATTAACTCAAATCCAGCCTCAACGTCCATGTCATCCGTAAATGTTTCAAATGCATAGTCCGAAAAAGAAGCTTTTACTTCTATATATACTTGGTTTACTAAATCTTGTTTGCCTTCAAAAAACAAATAAATTGTAGCAGGAGATATATTTGCCATTTTGGCAATCTTTGACATTGGAGCAGCATGGAAACCATCATTATTTACCAAACAGATGGTAGCTTTTACTAAAGCTTCTCTTTTATCTTTACTTTTTTGAAGTTTTGCCATGATGCTTAAATTCTTATACAAAGGTATTATAAAAAATGAACGTTCATTCTTTTTTGTGATTATTTAACAAATAATTAAGTGTAAAAAATACATTTATTAGGATTGTCAAGAGTATATTTAGTACCGAAAAATAAGATAGGAGCCTGCGTTTAAGTAGTATACGTGGTATAGAATGTAAATTGGTTTTAGTGTGACATTGATATGAAAATGGACGAAAAAGAAATTAAAAAATACAATAAGATCTCTAGTACGGAAAGTATTAAAATTGTTCCTTTTGATGTTCAGAAGCGATATACAAGCCCTCATAAGCATGATAAGTATTTAGAAATTGTCTACTTTATAAAAGGTACTGGTGCTCACTATTTAGATTTCGAGAAATTTGAAATTACTCCGCATTCTATTTTTTTCATTAAAAAAGAAGAAGTCCACCATTGGGAAATAACTTCAGAACCTGTGGGCTATGTTATATTGATAAAGGAATCATTTTTAGCACATAGTTTAGACGATACCATTCCTAAGCAATTACTACAATTAACAAGCTCGCAATGTATACAGGCAGACGAAAATGATTTTTCATTATTCGCATTATTTTCTGCCTTGACTTGGGAAATGAATCAAAAAGTAGTGCTGCAACAGGTTATTGAAGGCGGTTTAAAAGCAATTCTTGCTAAGATGGTGAGTTACGCTGATGCTTCACAAGCAGAAACGACGGATAAATCGGTCTTATTTTTAAATTTTTTGTCAGAAAAATTAGTAAATAGTGTCTCGTATTATGCAGGCTTATTACACACAAGTGCTCAAAATCTTAATGTGCTATCTCAGAAAGCTTTTGGTAAAACAGCTTCTGATGTAATTGCCATTCATATGATTAAGGAAATAAAAAGGCAATTGATATATACCAACAAATCTATTAATGCCATTGCCTATGATTTATCGTTTAAAGACACGTCTCATTTTACAAAATATTTTAAAAGGTATGTTTCTTTAACACCCCTGCAATACCGCAAAAATGCTGTGTTAGAAGTATAAACCATTTCTTATTCAAATACACCACAGAAAAGGAGGGCAGGCATCTAGATTTGTAGCTTTCTATAAATAACCAAGACTACTTCATGAAAATACTACTTAACGTATTATGCTTATATTTTATACTGATGTCGCAGTGTATAACAGGCCAAATAACAGGAACAATAGTAGACGTAAATACTAATGAGCCTTTGGAATATGCTACTGCTGCTCTCTATACTCAAAAAGATAGTGTTTTAGTAACTGGGGTAATTACTTCTCAAGAGGGTGGTTTTGTTCTCAATAATATCTCGCCAGAAACTTATTATTTAGAAGTATCATTTCTGGGGTACACTCCCAAAATCACTTCCAATATTGTGATTACAAAAAGTAATCCTGTTTACGATATAGGAGTTGTAGGTTTAATCCTTGGAAACCAATTAAACGAAGTGGTCATTCAAGGAGAAAGAGCCACAGTTATTCATAAGATAGACCGTCAGGTATTTGACCCTAAGAAATTTCAAAACAGTCAAGGGGGAAAGCTATTGCTATGATTAAAAATATTCCATCGGTTGCTGTAGATGGCCTTGGCGAAATTAGTGTTCGCGGTAGCAAAGGTTTTGCGGTTCTTATCAATGGAAAGCCTACCCAAGGTGATGCTACTGCTATCTTGGCTCAGCTCCCTGCAAATGCGTTACAATCGGTAGAGTTAATTACTGCGCCTTCCGCAAAGTATGATCCAGAAGGTAAGGGGGGATTATAAATATTATTACAAAAAAGGGTGCCACGAACGGCGTGTTTACCCAGATTAACCTTCGCGGAGGTTTTCCTTCTATTCAAGATTATGACACTCAAGAAGCAGCACAACGCTACGGAATTGATGCTACCTTAAATAAACGTACTGATCATTGGAATATTTCTGCGGGTGCTAGTTACCAGCGCAATGATAAAACAGGTAGAAGAGAAGGAGATGTTTTTATCATCAATCAAGCAGAAAACAAGCAAACATTTTTACCGTCAGACGGAGAACGTAGTTTTGATGATATTAGTTATAACGGGCGTTTCAATGTAGAATTTACACCTAACAAATCAGATAGTTATAGTTTAGGGTTTTACGCAGGGAAACACACCGTAGATCGTTTGGCAGATATTGCGTATTATGATAATAATGCAGTAACACCCATAGGTAGTGAAAATAGGGTATATACGTTTCAATATTTTAATCATAATTTGAGAACACGTAGAGGCGATTTTGCCCTTGGTAGTTTTGATTATTCGCATGTATTCTCCAATGAATCTAAAATTTCTACCTCCTTATTATATGAATATACATTCCTTGGTGGTCCTACGGTTAACGAAAATTTAGGAATTATAGACCGTAGTGTGCTTTATCAGCAAGAATACAATACCAATGATAATCCGTTAAAGGGCTATCGTGCAACCATTGATTATCAATGGAAACCCTTTTCTTTTGGGGTTTTAGAAACAGGGTATCAATATAGAGATTTAGACCATACGGGAGAATTTGTTTACGAACGCGACGGTGTATTAGTCCCAGAATTTTCTAGTGATATTAGTTTGCAACGAACGCTTCACTCTGGTTATGCACAACTTACGGGAACAAAAGGTAAATGGGATTATGCGGGAGGCACTCGTATAGAAGCTATGAACAGGAAATATTCGGAAGATTTGAAAACGGAAGCACCAGAAGAAACCTATACCCTAAATTTCGTAAAATTATTCCCTTCTGCGTCCTTACAATATGGGTTGTCTAAAGATTCTAATTTAAAAGCAGCCTATAGTAAGCGCGTAGAACGGACCACGACTTTAAAAATGAATAGCTTTGCAGAGCGTGAACATTCTGAAGTTTTTGAACAAGGAGACAATCAATTAAAACCAGAATTTATAGACTTGTTAGAATTGGGATATGTCAAGAAGTTTGATGGCAATACTACGTTCAATGCTACCGCATATTATAGACAGGTGAATAATGTTATTAATAGGGTAAATACTTTAGCTTACCAAGCTAATGGAGCTGTTTTAGATAGTGTTTTGAATAGGGTGTATTCTAATGTAGGTAAGAGTAACGCCTTAGGTTTAGAAATAGGAGCACAGCTGCAACCTACAAAAAAATGGTCTACTTATTTAGGAGCAAATGTTTACAGCTATGCCATTGATGGTCTCTTCACATTTGAGCATCGAGATGGTATTACTAGAGATTATGAGGTGGCTACAGAGGCTACTATATTTTCAATGAACTTGAACTCCACCTATTTTTTTTGGGAAAACGCTTCTTTGCAATTTTCCTTTAATTACTTGTCGCAAATCAATACAGCTCAAGGAGAAGACTCTGAATTTTACACCCCTAATCTAGCCTTTAAAAAATCTTTTTTTAAAGGGAAGCTAAACGCTATAGTACAATGGCAAAATATGGATATGGGCTTATTGAAATCTAACGAGCAGCGAATTACAACATTCAAGCCAGGAGAGTTTTATACGACTACCAATTACAGGTATGAAGTAGATATGATTTCTTTAAACCTATCCTATACTTTTAACGGCAATAAAAACAAATCTAAGTTTATAAAAAGTGAATTTGGAGAAAAGGAGTTCTAGCAAAAATTTCATTTTAAATAAGGAAATTAATAATTTGTTAGCATCCCTGTAGTGTTTAGGTTTAAAAAATAGTTTTAACTTTAGGACATCACATTTTTCGTTAAGGAATTGAATTCTTCTCGACTAAAAATAAAATCAATAGAGCAAAATGTAGCTTTTACAAGCTATTACATTTGATTTATAGGACCTATTTAAATGACTAACCACGAGTTAATACATCAATTTAAAAAAACACGAGCGCATTCCGTAGCGTTGTGTGCGCCACTTGCACCAGAAGATTATAATGCACAACCCGTTGCTTTTGCGAGTCCACCAAAATGGCATTTAGCACATATTACATGGTTTTTTGAGGAAATGATTCTTAAAAAATTCGACGAAAACTATGTTATTTTCAACAAAGATTTCTCCTACCTTTTTAATAGCTATTACCAAACAGTCGGTGAAAGGGCCACACGTTCTCTGAGGGGTGCTATGACCAGACCGCTTATCGAAGAAATTTATAGCTATAGATCCTATGTAGATAAACATATTGTAGCCCTATTAAAGTCCAAACTATCTTTAGAAATAGAAACCTTGGTGACCTTAGGCATTCAGCATGAGCAACAACATCAAGAATTATTACTTACAGATTTAAAACACACGTTTTCTTTCAATCCACTTCATCCCGTTTACCATGAAAATTTTAACCTGGTACAGGATACTAATAAAGCAGACGGTTGGTTAGCAATGCCAGAAGGTATTTATGAAATTGGCCATCAAGGTGATGGGTTTTGTTTTGATAATGAGCTAGGAAGGCACAAGGTTTTTTTACATGAATATAAATTAGCTAAAGGTTTAGTAACCAATAGAGATTTCATAGCTTTTATAGTTGCTGGGGGGTACCAAGAATTTAAATATTGGTTAGATGAAGGTTGGTCTTGGGTACAAGAGGAAAATATCATTGCGCCACTGTATTGGATACAGAAAGAGGGTACTTGGTTTAACTACACGCTGGCGGGTTTAAAGCCTGTAGATTTAGACGCTATACTTTCTCATGTTTCCTTCTATGAAGCGCAGGCTTTTGCAACGTTTAAAAACATGCGACTCCCAACAGAATTTGAATGGGAAGCAGCATCAGAAAAATTTAATTGGGGAAAACGATGGGAGTGGACGTATTCTGCGTACTTGCCTTACCCTAATTTCAAAGTTGCCGATGGCGCTGTAGGAGAATACAATGGCAAATTTATGATCAATACCATGGTACTTCGTGGTAGCTCTGTAGCTACTAGTGAAGGTCATGAAAGAAATACATATAGAAACTTTTTTCATCCAAAATATAGATGGCAGTACACGGGAATCAGACTAGTGAAATAACTATTGATACAGCATTTTTAACGCATGTAGACTTAGGACTTAATAGTAGTCCTAAATTTTTGTCATCGCGTTACTTTTATGATGAAATAGGTGATAAACTCTTTGTTAAAATAATGAATCTTCCAGAATATTATTTGACAAGGGCAGAGCATGAAATTTTAAGAGAGCAACCCAATGCTATTATTAGTGCTTTAGGGTTGGATAAAGACACGTATTTTGAGCTGATAGAATTAGGTGCAGGAGATGGTACAAAAACTAAAGAGTTACTAAAACCTTTAGTGGCCCAAGATTTTAAGTTTGATTACCTACCCATAGATATTTCGCAACATGCGCTAGATGATCTAGAAGAAAATCTAAAAAAAGAAATTCCTAATCTTTCTGTGAAAACGCAACAGGGCGATTATTTTGGAGTTTTAGAGAGTTTTAAGAATAGTGAGCACCCTAAAGTGGTACTTTTCTTAGGCTCTAATTTAGGGAATATGGAAGATGATGAAGCAGCTAGTTTCATGGAACAACTTTCTGAAAACTTAAGCGCAAACGATAAACTTTTTTTGGGGCTTGATTGTATCAAACCATCGGCTGTAGTCTTGCCAGCATATAATGATGCACAAGGAGTTACTGCTGCATTTAATCTAAATTTACTGAACAGAATTAATAAAGAGTTTGGTGCAGAATTTGACATTTGGAATTTTAAGCATGCTCCAGAATATGATGAGCAATCAGGAATAGCTAAAAGCTTTTTAGTAAGTAAGAAAACTCAAAAAGTGTGGATAGCTGCTTTAGACCAGCATATTTCTTTTGAAGAAGGAGAAAAGATACACACGGAGATTTCTAGAAAATATGATACAGAAATTTTAAAGGCTATTTTATCGGAAACAGCTATGGTCATTCAATCCAAATTTACCGACGGCAAGAACTATTTTGCTGATTATCTACTAATTAAAGGATAACGGTTATCGTAAAAAAAAGCTAAGGTCATTTAATTTGGCGGCCAGATTTTAAATGCTCTAAAAGAGTTTCTAGTGTATTGAAAAAAACATATGTAATGTTCCAACGATGATAAAAAAACTTCAAAATAGTGATCTGGAAGTTGCAGAAAAAATGCAAGTTATTTTTCAAGCATCGTATGCAATAGAAGCTGCATTATTAAAAGCGATAGATTTTCCGCCATTAAAGAGGTCGCTTGAAAATTACAAAAAAAGCGATACGCATTTCTATGGATATTTTAAGGAGGAGGTTTTAGCTGCAGTGATTGAAATTATACCAGGCGAAAGCCATATCCATATTAGAAGCTTAGTAGTTCATCCCGATTTTTTTAGACAAGGAATCGCGAGAAAATTGATGCTATTTACCCTAGAAAACTACCATTCTACTTTATTTGTAGTAGAAACAGGAGTAGATAACGGTCCAGCTTCGCAACTTTATGAAAAATTAGGCTTTGTGGAAGTCCTACAATGGGATACAGATTTTGGCATACGGAAAGTAAAATTTGAACTTAGAATAGAAGAAAAGTAGTACGGCTTTTTTTTATAGTAAATTCCACCTTATATATTTACGTCTAGATGCAGTTCTAATTTTATATCTTTACAGAGACTAATTTTAATTCCAATTACATGAAAAATGTATGTATTATGTTTTTGTTTACGGTGTTGTTTACGAGTTGTAAAGACACGAAAAGCAAAAACGAATCTTCATCAGAAAAAGCTATGAATACTTCAGAGAATCCATTGCTGGTAGAAAGTACATTACCGTACTTTGCTCCAGATTTCAGTAAAATTACAAACGATCACTTTAAGCCAGCTTTAGATGAAGGTATCGCCTTGCAAGAAAAAGCTATACAGGAAATTGCCAATACTACGGCAGAAGCTACTTTTGACAATACCATCTTAGCTTTAGAGAAAAGTGGCGAAGTATTAGAACGTGTTTCTAATATCTTTTACGGTCTAACAGGAGCAAATACGAATGATATGCTTCAAGCGATTCAAGAAGAAATGGCTCCTAAATTTGCAGCGTTACAAGATGCTATTTTTTTAAATGATAAACTATTTCAGCGCGTAAAGCGCTTACAGGAAACAAAAGATAGCTTAGGATTAGAAGCTGAAGCTGTAAAATTAATAGAGAACTATTTTGAGCAGTTCGAAAAGGCAGGGGCAAATCTTTCTCCAGAAGATAAAGAAGTTTTAAAAGGGTACAATGCTAAATTAGCAGCTTTAGAAAATCAATTTAATAAAACTTTATTAGAAGCAAATAATAATGGAGCGTTAGTTTTTTCAGATAAAGCAGCATTAGCGGGACTTTCTGAAGCACAATTAAAATCCTTAGAGAATACGGAAGGCGAAGGTTGGAAAATACCTTTATTGAACACCACACAACAACCGTTATTACAGAGTCTTGAAAATAGAGCTACAAGAGAAAAATTATTTAAAGCGGCTTTCTATAGAACAGATGGCTCTGCGCAGGATACTAAGGGGATTATCACAGAACTAGCAGAACTACGGGCTAAAAAAGGAGCCCTTTTAGGTTTTCCTAATTATGCAGCATGGAGTCTTCAAGGTACGATGGCTGAAATTCCAGATAATGTTTTTAAAATGTTTAATGGTTTAATTCCTGCAGCAACAGCAAAAGCAAAAAATGAAGAAGCTGAAATTCAGCAAATGGTAAAAACCAAAGGTGAGGATTTTACTTTAGAAGCTTGGGATTGGAACCATTACGCAGAAATGGTACGTATTGCTAAATATGATTTGGATGAAAATCAAATTAAGCCTTATTTTGAAACGAAGACCGTTTTAGAAAAGGGTGTTTTTTATGCTGCTAAAATGTTATACGGCATCACTTTTAAAGAGCGTGTTGATATTCCTACCTATCATGATGATGTATTAGTGTATGAGCTTTTTGAAGAAAATGGGGAAGCACTAGGCTTATTTTATGCTGATTATTTTGCGAGACCTAGTAAACGTGGTGGTGCTTGGATGAGCAATTTTGTTACTCAGTCTAAATTGTATGACAAAAAACCAGTGATTTATAATGTGTGTAATTACCCAAAACCAGCAGAAGGTGAACCAGCTCTGCTTACCTATGATGAAGTAGAAACAATGTTTCATGAATTTGGTCATGCATTACATGGCTTTTTTGCAGATCAGCAATATCCTTCTTTATCAGGAACAGCAGTAGCAAGAGACTTTGTAGAATTTCCTTCTCAGTTTAATGAAAATTGGGCCTTATATCCTGAAATTCTAAAAAACTATGCAGTACACTACAAGACAGGAGAACAAATTCCACAAGCATTATTGGACAAGATTAAAAAATCAGGAACTTTTAATCAAGGGTATAGCTTAACAGAAAACTTAGCAGCATCAAATTTAGATATGCAGTGGCATGTTATTGCTGCGGATACTAAAATTGCAGATGCTAATGTTTTTGAAAAAGAAGCCTTAGCAAAAACAAAATTAGATGTGGTAAGTGCGGTACCACCTAGATATAGATCTACTTATTTTGCGCACATCTTTGGAGGTGGTTATGCTGCAGGATATTATTCGTATTTATGGACAGAAATGTTACATCACGATGCCTATAACTGGTTTGAAAATAACGGAGGTTTAACACGTGCTAACGGACAACGTTTTAGAGAAATGGTACTTTCTAGAGGAAACACCTTAGATTTAGAGCAGATGTATAAAGATTGGAGAGGTTCTGATCCAACAATAGAACCGATGCTTAAAGCTAGAGGATTAGAATAGAAATCTATTTTCTTATATAATTTTAAAGGAGCTCCTAGGAGCTCCTTTTTTTATGGTTAAATTTTTGAGTTCTTCGCTCATAGGAGCTATTTCCTTGTTTCCCTAAAGGCTTCGTTGATTTAGAAATGGCATTCGCTGAATAGTTTTCTTGATTCGCTTATAGTTAAAATTTGAATTCTTTTTATAGGGTAGATTTACTCCATCAAAGAATATTAATTAAACAATTAAGCCATGAAAATTTTTGAAAAATTAAATATATTTTACGCAGTATTGATAGTGATGGCTTTGGCATTTTTTGTAGCCTGTAGCAGCTGTAGTAATAGTTCTTCAGATGCAGATGCTGATTCAGAAATAGAAGAAACTACGAGTGATGCTCTTGTCATGGACGTTGATCCTAGTCTTTTTTTAACCGATAGTGGAGCGGTTACAGTGACTTTAGTACCCTGTACCCTTTCAGACGGTACCGAGGGAGATTGTTATCAAATTGTAACTACAAGTACACCAGCAGATCATACCATGGGACCTTGGTGTCCTGATAATATTTCAGATGGTGCAGAGGCGGGAGGTATTTGGTTAGAAGGCGGAGAAGTGTATGATGTTGATGGAGCTTTTATAGAAAATATGGCCACTTTTTATGGTGATGATAATTGGATGATGTATGATGAGAATGGAGACATTTATACCACAGAAACAGAGGATGATTGTGCTAATGCGGCAAATCCAGATGTAGGTGAGGAATATGAGAATTTCTGTGTAGAATGTCTCCCATCATATGTAACAGATATGAGTAACACGTATACCATACCTGTTACCCCAGTAAAATTAGCGAGTGCACTTTCTTTTGGTGGTTTTGGACCTCCGGGGGCAGCTTCAGCACCTTCCAATAGAGGACTTGCTTTTAACGGTGTTGTTTTTGATGCTCCAGCTCCAACAGATGCTATTTTAGGAGCCTATACTTTAGCACCTTTTGATGATGCTGGCGGACATATTAATTTAAATGCAGGATATCATTATCATGCCGCAACAGGCGTATCTACTCAAGTAGCGCAAACAGATGACCATGCTGCTCAGATAGGATATGCTATGGATGGCTTTGGGATGTATGCACAATTAGATGCAGATGGAAATGAGCCAACAGATTTAGATGATTGTAGAGGACACTCAGATGATACAAGAGGGTATCATTATCATGTAGCTGCACCAGGAACAAATAGTTTTATTAATTGTTTGTCAGGAGCTTACGCAGAATAATACCTATAAAATCATAAAACATGTATAAAATATTAATTGCATTATTTTTTGTTAGTCTTAGTGTGCAAGCACATCAGGCAGATGCTTCTACGGTGATGTTGGTAGAACAAGATAATGGGAGTTGGGTATTACAAATTTCAGGGGCACTAACAGCATTTCAACATGAAATAAAAACCATGTACCCAGTACAAGAATACAAAACCCCAGAAGAGTTTAAAGAAATGGTGATCGCTCATGTGAAAAATAATTTAAGTTTTTTGTTTAACGACAAAGTCAACTATAAAATTAAAAGTGCTCAGGTAAAACTGGGACACGAAACAAAAGTTGTTTTTGAGTTAAGTGGAATCCCTGAAAACTTAAAAAATGTAGTGGTGAAAAACACCATTTTTAAAGAGATCTATAAAAATCAGAGTACCTTATTATTATTTAAAAATGGGTTTACGAAGACAAGATTTGTATTGAATAATGAAAATCAACATACCTTGAATTTAAAGGTAGAAGAACATTCATTTATAAGTGCACCTACAGAAGGGAAAAGAGATTATTCAACATTATACGTCGTTGGAAGTGTCGTTTTTTTACTGGGAGTAGTAAATTATTTCTGGATGAGTTACAAAGAGAAAAAGCCACTACAGGTGGTAAAAAAATCATAATTTGAGTTAGTTAATTGTAGTACGTAGTAGTTGTTTATTAAGAGTCGAGTTATGTAGTAGTTCTCGGCTTTTAGTTTTAAGTTGATGAGGGAGCCTTTTAGGCTCCTTCTGTGTTTTTACTAGTTAGGGGGCCGGAAGCTTATATTTCTTATTGAAAAAAAATGATCAATTTAATGGATATTACCTCCTACGGCCAATCCACTAGGAACAGTAAGGGGAATTTCTTTGTCGAAATTATCATTATTCAACGTATTTAAAAATGAAACTAGTAGCGACATTTCTTTAACACTTAGCTCCAAATCATCTACCAAAGGGTCAAACATGGCTTTAGAAACCGATTCATTTCTTGTTTTGCCTACGGAGATATCTTCATAGAATTCTAAAACTTCTTTCAAATTTTGAAATACGCCATTGTGCATATAGGGAGCAGTAAAACGTAGGTTGCGTAATGAGGGTGTTCTAAAAGCAAAACGCTCTTCAGCACCGCTGTCTGGCACCAACACTTTTTTGTTTTCAGGAACACCAATCACATGCAGCTTGTAATCAGAGAACATAGGACCGCTATGGCAATTAATACATCCCACAGATTTAAATAGCGCTAAACCTTCTTTTTCAGCTAAGGAAATAGCAGTGCTGTCTCCAGACATATACTGATCAAAGCGCGAATTATTGGCGACCAAAGTGCGTTCAAAAGCAGCGATAGCTTTTGCAATATGAATACTATCTATGGGTTCATGGGAGCCAAATGCTGCGGCAAAGCGTTTTTTGTATTCTGGGATGGCTTCAAGTCGTACTGCTACCTCAGTTAAAATCTGATTTTTATCAAAATGATGCCCCCTCATTTCTTCTAAGGTTTTGATAGGCTCTAAAGCTTGTTTCTCTAAGCTTTTGATGCGGTCATCCCAAAACATAGCGGCCGCTTCAGGATCATAATCGCCTTTTTCCTGAATGCCATTATAGGCGGTATTTAAAATAGTAGGAGAATTGCGCTTCATCAGCGGAATAGTGTTTGGGGTATTAAAAACTCGTTTGCTACCTAAGCCTTTTCCATTACTACCAATAGATAGGTCTAAAAATTCAGCATAACCCGTTGCAGGATGATGGCAACTTACGCAAGAAATATCTTTACCACCAGAGAGAATAGGGTCATAAAATAAGAGTTTCCCTAATTGTACTTTTTCAGCAGTATTAGGATTGTTCAAAGGTGTTTTAATTTCTTTTGGTAAGGCAGCTACGGTAGGTACGGCTTTAGGTTTTCCAACACTAGGGTTCCCACAGCTCCATAAAATAATGGAGAGTAAAAAGATGGAGGTATAAAATTTAATACTCATAGCCACAAATGCTTTGCAAGACAAGTTTAGGGCATATAAACTATCTGCACAACTATTGCATGTTAAATCCAATAAATCACTTCAAATTAAGGGTTTAGATTAGGAAAAAAGCTCATGAATAACAGATAACATCTAATCTTTACCAATACCAAAAAAACTGTAGTTATCTTTGCGAAAAATTATTTTATGTCAAAGCATTTTTCCAAGCTAGGAGTTAACGAAGTATTTCAAAAAAGTTTAGCTGATTTAGAAATTACTACCCCTACAGATATTCAGGTGAAGACCATTCCGCTAGTACTTACTGCAAAGAAAGATATTGTGGCTTTGGCAAAAACGGGTACTGGAAAAACAGCTGCATTTGGGCTGCCATTATTACAATTGGTAAATACAAAAAACAACGATATTCAAGTGGTTATTTTGGCCCCTACAAGGGAGTTAGGACAGCAGATTTACGCCAATTTAGTCTCGTTTGCTAAATATAGTCCGGCTATTGTTATTGCATCAATTTGCGGAGGAACACCTATAAAACCTCAGATTGAAAAATTAAAAAGTGCAACTCACGTAGTTGTTGCTACACCAGGACGTTTGGTAGATTTAATTCAGCAGAAAGCCATCAACATAAAAAATACCTCGTATTTGGTGTTAGATGAAGCAGATGAAATGGTGACAGCTTTAAAGCAAGATCTAGATCCTATTGTAAAAGAATTACCAGAAGAGCGCAGAACATTATTATTTACAGCTACTATGCCAGGCGCTATTAAGCAATTGGTGCAGAATTACTTGAATAAAAATGTAATGCACCTAGAGGCAGATATGGATACTATCGGCCATCAAGGTATTGAGCATCAATATATCGTCGTAGAACCTATTGAGAAATTAGATGTTTTATTACATTTCTTAAGTTCTAGAGAAGGAGAACAAGGTATTATTTTCTGTAAAACAAAAGCTGCTGTAAATAAGCTAGCGAAGAACTTAGCGATTAACAAATTTTCATCGGGAGCACTTCATGGGAGTTTAACGCAGGTAATTCGTGATCGTGTTATGGGGCAGTTTAGAGAAGGGCAACTAAAAATTTTAGTAGCTACAGATCTAGCCTCTCGTGGTATTGATGTAAAGGATATATCATATGTTGTAAATTATCACTTGCCAGAAACGTATGATTTATATGTGCATAGAAGTGGTAGAACGGCTAGGGCAGGAGCAAACGGACTTTCTATTACTATTTTACAGCAAGAAGAAGTTGCAGATATTCCTGTTTTTGAAAAAGAACTAGGGATTACGTTTCATAAAATTGAAAAAGCAGATGCGGCGAGTATTGAAGAAACAAATGCCTTACTTTGGGCTAAGAAAGTTTTTAAAACGAAACCAAATCGTGACGTTACCGAAGATTTTAAAAATAAGATAAAAACTGTTTTTCATCATTTAACAAAAGATGAATTAATAGATAAAGTATTGGCGAATTATTTAGAGCACAATACCAATATTCTTCCAAAAGAAGAAACACCAACAAACAAGAAAAATATATAATTGCAATGGCGAATAGTATAAAAGATCAAGAGGATATTTTAGCAAAACTGAATATTCATCAATTGAACCCAATGCAAGTGGAAGCTATTGCTGTTATAGAAAAGACAACCAATACCATTTTACTTTCACCAACGGGAACTGGTAAAACATTAGCGTTTTTATTACCGCTTTTAAAAACATTAGATGCTACCATTGACGAAGTGCAAGCCTTAATAGTGGTGCCTTCTCGCGAGTTAGCCATACAAATAGAGCAAGTACTTAGAATTATGGGTACAGGGTTTAAGGTAAATGCGGTGTATGGTGGTCGTACTATGGCCAAAGATAAGTCGGAATTAAAGCATAATCCCGCTATTCTTATAGGAACACCAGGGAGAATTTTAGATCATTTTATGAATGATCGTTTTTCTAAAGAGAGTATAAAAACATTGATTCTAGATGAGTTTGATAAATGTTTGGATAAAGGTTTTTCTGATGAGATGAAGGGTATTATAGCAAACGTACCGCGTATTAATAAGCGTATTTTAACTTCCGCCACTCAGAATATAGAGATTCCGCCATTTGTACGTTTAGATAAGCCAGTTCTTATCAATTACCTAAAAGAGAAAAAAGCGCTGAAATTAGAGATTAAAACGGTAATTTCTCCTTTGAGAAACAAATCTCAAACGCTATTAGATTTAGTAATGCATTTAGGGAATGAACAAGGAATTGTTTTTTGTAACCTAAAAGAAAATATAGAGTACTTAGATAAATTTTTGACGGAAAAGAAAATTAGCCATTCTACATTTTCAGGAGAGATGGAACAGTATGATCGTGACCGTGCTTTAATCAAATTTAGAAATGGTACGAGTCAGCTTTTAATTGCTACAGATCTAGCCGCAAGAGGTATAGATGTACCAGAGCTTAAATATATTATTCATTATGATGTGCCAGCTTCTGAGGAAGAATTTACGCACCGTAATGGGAGAACAGCACGTGTAAATACAAAAGGTACTGCCTATGTAATGCGTTGGGAAAAAGAGGAATTTCCAGAATTTATTAAAAACCCTAACCGTGCAAATATTTCGGTAAAAGCACCCCGAAAAGCACAATATTGGGAGACTTTATTTATTTCTGGCGGTAGAAAAGATAAGATTTCTAAAGGAGATATCGCAGGATTGTTCTTTAAGCAAGGCGAAATTAATAAAGATCAATTAGGAACTATAGAATTAAAACAAGATTGTGCTTTTGTTGCTGTACCCTTAGCAATTGCTGATGATTTAGTGCGAAAGCTAAGCAATACTAAATTGAAAAAGAAGAAAGTCAGAATTACTGTTCTGGAGTAATTTTTTTTAATACGAATTTGTAGGTAAAAAGTGTGATTGTTCTAATACCTCTCAATAAAAAACAACACACCGTTGTCACTTCGAGTGAATTATGAAGTAGCGCTAGTGGATGAATGATTAGTATCGAGAAGTATTGGAGCAGTAAAAAGTTCTCGATACAGTTTTCTATCGAAAACCACTTGAACTGACATTTGAGTTCTGAATAGATAGTACCAAGAAGTAATTAAAAGAGTAGTAGTTATTAAGCTTCTCAATTACAAGTCGGAACACCGCTGTCACTTCGAGTGAATTATGAAGTAGCGCTAGTGGATGAATCATTAGTATCGAGAAGTATTCGAGCAGTAAAAAGTTCTCGATACAATTTTCTATCGAAAACCACTCGAACTGACATTTGAATTCTGAGTGAAAAGTAGTACGTGAAAAGAGTAGTAGTTATAAAGCTTCTCAATTACAAATCAGAATACCGCTGTCACTTCGAGTGAATTATGAAGTAGCGCTAGCGGATGAATAATTAGTATCGAGTAGTAAAAAGTTCTCGATACAATTTTCTATCGAAAACCACTCGAACTGACATTTGAGTTATAAGTAAAGAGTACTAAGTAAATAGAGTGATTGTTATAAAGATTCTCAATTACAAATCAGTTCGCCGCTGTCACTTCGAGTGAATTATGAAGTAGCGCTAGCGGATGAAGAATTAGTATCGAGAAGTATTCGAGCAGTAAAAAGTTCTCGATACAATTTTCTATCGAAAACCACTCGAACTTACATTTGAGTTTCAAGTAGTGAGTACTAAGTAAATAGAGTAGTAGTTATAATGCATCTCAATTACAAATCAGCACACCGCTGTCACTTCGAGTGAATTATGAAGTAGCGCTAGCGGATGAATGATTAGTATCGAGAAGTATTTGTGCAGTAAAAAGTTCTCGATACAATTTTCTATCGAAAACCACTCGAACTGACATTTGAGTTATAAGTAAAGAGTACTAAGTGGAGAGAGTAGTAGTTATAAAGCTTCTCAATTAGAAATCAACACACCGCTGTCACTTCGAGTGAATTATGAAGTAGCGCTAGCGGATGAATGATTAGTATCGAGAAGTATTCGAGCAGTAAAAAGTTCTCGATACAATTTTCTATCGAAAACCACTCGAACTGACATTTGAGTTATAAGTAAAGAGTACTAAGTATAAAGAGTGATTGTTATAAAGATTCTCAATTACAAATCAGCACACCGCTGTCACTTCGAGTGAATTATGAAGTAGCGCTAGCGGATGAAGAATTAGTATCGAGAAGTATTCGAGTAGTAAAAAGTTCTCGATACAATTTTCTATCGAAAACCACTCGAACTGACATTTGAGTTATAAGTAAAGAGTACTAAGTGGAGAGAGTAGTAGTTATCAAGATTCTCAATTACAAATCAGAATACCGCTGTCACTTCGAGTGAATTATGAAGTAGCGCTAGCGGATGAATGATTAGTATCGAGAAGTATTTGAGCCGTAAGAAGTTCTCGATACAATTTTCTATCGAAAACCACTCGAACTGACATTTGAGTTATAAGTAAATAGTATTAAGTAAATAGAGTGATTGTTATAAAGCATCTCAATTACTAAACAGCACACCGCTGTCACTTCGAGTGAATTATGAAGTAGCGCTAGCGGATGAATGATTAGTATCGAGAAGTATTCGAGCAGTAAAAAGTTCTCGATACAATTTTCTATCGAAAACCACTCGAACTGACATTTGAGTTATAAGTAAAGAGTATTAAGTACAATGTATGAAAGTCTGATTGATGTATTTAGTTGAATTAAAGAACGGCCTATCGAAAATTTGTCGTAAAATTTGAATTGAAATATCCGTAGCAATTTCAGGCTGTTTGAGCTTGGCGCTAGGTTTTATTTTTCTTGATGGTTAAAAGCGAGTTCCTGAAATTCAGGAGATTGAAAGAAAAATTTAGACTTAGTTTCGTCAGCCTAGATTTTCCCGCCTGCCGGCAGGCAGGTTTGGTTCGTTTTTTTATCGATGAAAAAAATGAACAGATAATTGAAGTTAGGACAACGGTACAAAGAAATAATTAAAAGAGTAGTAGTTATAAAGCATCTCAATTGCAAATCAGTTCACCGCTGTCACTTCGAGTGAATTATGAAGTAGCGCTAGCGGATAAATAATTAGTATCGAGAAGTATTCGTGCAGTAAAAAGTTCTCGATACAATTTTCTATCGAAAACCACTCGAACTGACATTTGAGTTATAAGTAACGAGTATTAAGTACAAAATATGAAAGTCTGATTGATGTATTTAGTTGAATTAAAGAACGGCCTATCGAAAATTTGTCGTAAAATTTGAATTGAAATATCCGTAGCAATTTCAGGCTGTTTGAGCTTAGCGCTAGGTTTTGTTTTTCTTGATGATTAAAAGCGAGTTCCTGAAATTCAGGAGATTGAAAGAAAAATTTAGACTTAGTTTCGTCAGCCTAGATTTTCCCGCCTGCCGGCAGGCAGGTTTGGTTCGTTTTTTTATCGATGAAAAAAATGAACAGATAATTGAAGTTAGGACAACGGTACAAAGAAATAATTAAAAGAGTAGTAGTTATAATACCTCTCAATTACTAATCAGAATACCGCTGTCACTTCGAGTGGATTATGAAGTAGCGCTAGCGGATGAATGATTAGTATTGAGAAGTATTTGAGTAGTAAAAAGTTCTCGATACAATTTTCTATCGAAAACCACTCGAACTGACATTTGAGTTATAAGTGAAGAGTATTAAGTACAAAATATGAAAGTCTGATTGATGTATTTAGTTGAATTAAAGAACTGCCTATCGAAAATTTGTCGTAAAATTTGAATTGAAACATCCGTAGCAATTTCAGGCTGTTTGAGTTTAGCGCTAGGTTTTGTTTTTCTTGATGGTTAAAAGCGAGTCCCTGAAATTCAGGAGATTGAAAGAAAAATTTAGACTTAGTTTCGTCAGCCTAGATTTTCCCGCCTGCCGGCAGGCAGGTTTGGTTCGTTTTTTTATCGATGAAAAAAATGAACAGCTAGTTGAAGTTAGGACAACGGTACAAAGAAATAATTAAAAGAGTAGTAGTTATAAAGATTCTCAAGTACAAATCAGTTCACTGCTGTCACTTCGAGTGAATTATGAAGTAGCGCCAGCGGATGAATAATTAGTATAGAGAAGTAGTAATACAGTAAAAAAACGCATCATAGGATAGTAAAATTTATATGAATTCAAACGCTGAAGACCCTTCTATTTCATCTCCTATTTCCTCCGAAGAAATTGATAAATGCATTGCTATACTAGGGCAACTAGTTGCCCATACCGATCAAATATTTGATATTCCCCTAGCACAAAGAACGGAATTGCTTAAAGTAAGCGGGCAGTTTTCTAGGCCGAATAGAGACGAGTTTTCCCGTCGTAAAAAAGACGCCAAAAAGGCGAACAAACGCAAGCAAGATAAAATGGATCGTGTGGCACGGAAAGAAACGGGAATCCGGAATGCACGAGAAGCCCACATATTTACGGCACCAAAATTATTACAAGCAGCAGATTTAGCAAATAAAGAGCAGCAAGAATTAGAAGTTGCTCGTAATTGCTATGTCTGTAAAACATCTTTTACCAAGCTACACCATTTTTACGATACCATGTGTACGGAGTGTGGCGACTTTAATTATGCCAAACGTTTCCAATCCGCCAATGTAAAAGGGCAAGTAGCCGTGATTACCGGCTCTCGCTTAAAAATTGGCTACCATATCACTTTAATGCTATTGCGTGGCGGAGCAACCGTTATTGCAACAACGCGCTTTCCTGTAGATTCCGCTTTACGCTTTTCTAAAGAAGCCGATTTTATGGAATGGGGACACCGATTAAAAATACACGGCTTAGATTTACGCCATATTCCGAGTGTAGAAATCTTCTGTAATTTTATAGAACAGCAGTATGATCATTTAGACATTCTAATTAACAATGCCGCACAAACGGTACGCAGGCCTGCAGGGTTCTACCACCATTTGATGGAGAATGAAGAACAACCTATGGCTTCGCTACCTAAGTTCGCACAAGAATTATTGCAAGATCATAACAGTTGCTTAGAAGAGCTAACACAGCTTACCTCTACAGCGTCTCCTAATCAGAATATGCCCGTTACTTGGCATGGCCCTGAACCAGGAATAGGCTTACGTGCTTCGGCAAAATTATCACAGATACCCTACAGTTTTGATAAGGCTTTAGTGGCTAAAGAAGTATTCCCGGAAGGGGAGTTGGATGCCGATTTACAGCAGGTAGATTTACGAAATACCAACAGTTGGCGTTTGAAATTGGGTGAAATAGAAACTACAGAAATGATAGAAGTACAGCTGGTAAATGCTGTCGCGCCTTTTGTTTTGTGTAACCGTTTGGCGGAAGTGATGAAAAAGAATCCTACAGGCCAGAAACATATTATAAATGTTACGGCAATGGAAGGCAAATTCCACCGTGCTTTTAAAGAATCGCGCCATCCGCATACCAATATGGCCAAAGCGGCTTTGAATATGTTAACCCATACGGCTGCAGGCGATTTGGCTAAGCAAGGTATTTTTATGAATGCGGTAGATACGGGTTGGGTAACGGATGAAGACCCTGCAGCTATGGCAAAGAAGAAGCAAGAAGAACAAGATTTTCAACCGCCTTTAGATATTGTAGATGGCGCTGCACGGGTGATGGATCCTTTATTTGATGGCATCAATACCGGAAAACATTGGGCAGGAAAATTCTTAAAAGATTATTTTCCTATAGATTGGTAGACGGTAAGCTTTCTGTTTAGTGATTAAAACACGTTTATTCTTCTTTATAAGTACCTTAGCTTTGCTGAGAGTTATTAAAGAAGCTGCCTTGTGCTTCGGGTATAACTAGCGTAGCGCTAATCTGTAATAGCTACGAGTTAGACCATGACCTACCATTTTACGAATAGCTCCTATTTCTTAAAAAGAAGCATTCTTATGCATTTTCCTCCTTTCTTTTAGGAAGATTTTCATTGGGTTTCGCTATGCAGTCTAGTGACAGATTGATTTTTTTTACTATTATTTTCCATTTCTGCGGAATCCCGCAAGGTTTTGAATCCAATTATGTTTTATATTAGCAACGTAATACTTCCCCCACAAATTTTTATGTAGTTTTCGCCACGCCTTAATTTGGGTATTTGGATTACTATGTTTAAAAAGTAGCAAATAAATCGAGTAGCCGTATGTATGCGGTTTTAATACGAATAGTAAAAAAAAACAGTAGACATACGGTTATGATTACGTTGTGTTTCATACCAAAAAAACCAGCCACACAAACAGCATATTTGGTTTTTGCCAAAACGCAAAGCCAACGCAGAAAAACCAAAAGAGCTATTCTTAGCTAGGAAATGACAATACTTAATAATATATGGAGCCAGTATCAATTACAATAATAACATACGTATCTCTCAAATTTGTTGATCAATTTATAAAAGAACAAGGTTACGGAAGGCTTAAGAAATTTTTCTTTCCAACAAAAAAGTATCAAAATAGACTGGTGAAAATAATATATGAGACAGTTGATGAATTTGAAACCAAAAAACAAATAGAAACCGCTTCCAACAAGTTCCCTTTTTATCATTCCCAAATTTTGTTTGATGAATTAAACAAGTATATTCTATTCAATAATTCACAAACCGATTATAGTTCTGTCATTGAATTATTGAAAAACAACTCCAATATTTTGATCCCTAGCACTAGTGAATTGGACTTGTTTTATGGGATTTTCAAAGAAAAGATTAACAATGACAATAAACTAAAGGAGTTATTTATTGAAGAAAATTACAAGACCAAAATCTTTGATTTAGGTGAAAGTCTCAATAGCATAGAAAGAAAAATTGACACAATAAGTTCAATGGTTCAAACTCTGCACTCCGAAACGATATTTCAACCTGATCAACATTGGTTCCATGAGCAATGTGAATCATCAATTGATGATCTAGGAAAAAGGTATACTCCTGAGCTAAATGTAAAACTTGAGGTATCTGAAATATTCGAAGGTCTAGGAAGAACCGAAGAGTTCAAAAGGAAATCAACAAAGCTTTTTGATCAGCTTCTGATAAAAGGGAAAAAGGTATTAAAGAATCAACCTGAAGTAAAAGAAAGTCTTGAGAGTTTGGAAAATACCTTTGATGAATTACAGACGTTGTTTCATAAAATTGATTTCTTAGGAACTGCCTCAATTCCAGTAAATGAGTTTAATGACTTATTGAATGAAGCTCATAGCTCCGTACAACAAATCTATGATTACTACATAACAGAAGAACGCAAAGTACAAAAAGAAAAAAATGATTACCAATATTATCATAAACACGGTTCTGAGCTAAGAAACATTAGAGAATTTGAGCATGAGCTTACTTCCATTCAAAATTTTATTCATGGTTCTTCATTCAAGCTTGCAAATAACCCTTTTCTACTCCTTGATGGTGAAGCAGGTATAGGGAAATCACATTTAATTGGAGATTTAGTTTCAAGAAGAATTAAGAAAGAGCATGAAAGTGTTTTTCTTCTTGGCCAGCATTTCGTTACAGAAGAAGACCCTTGGACACAAATTTTCAAAAGACTTCAAATCAATTCTAAAGCTGAAGATTTTCTAAGAAAATTAAATCAAAGAGCTAAAGAGTCAGAAAAGAGAATAGTTCTTTTTATTGATGCGATCAATGAAGGCAAAGGGAACTACTTCTGGAATGAGTTTGTAAAAAGTTTCATTAATGAAATAAAAAAATATGAATGGCTCGGTCTAGTGTTAACTATTAGAACTTCCTATAAAAGTTTAATTTTTCCTGACGAAGAAAGGTCTAGCATAGACATTGTAGAACATCATCATTTTGGATTTAGGAATATTGAATATGAAGCAAGTAAGTTATTTTTTGATAATTATAAAATTGAACTGCCTAATGTACCATTGTTACATCCCGAATTTCAAAATCCACTATTCTTAAAACTATTTTGTGAAGGAATAAACAAAGCTGGATTAACCCGCATTCCTGATGGCCTTCAAGGGATCACCACAATTATTAACTTTTTTGTCAAAAACGTAAATATTGTATTATCAAAACCAAAACGAGTTGGATACTCAGATAGTTTAAACCTAGTACAAAAATCCATTTATGCTTTAATTAAATACAAAGTTGACAACCAACTTAGATATATATCATATGAACTAGCTTATCAAGTTGTTAATGAATCCATTTCAAGTTTTATTGATAAAAAAAGCTTTATAGATGACCTAATTACAGAAGGTGTACTATCAAAGAACCGATTTTGGAAAGAAGACAATGATTATGAAGAAGGAGTTTACCTAGCATATGAGAGATTTGAAGACCACCTAACTGTTCAATATTTACTTGAACAATATTCTGAATTAGAGAAAGAGTTCGCTGAAAATGGTAAACTCCACAGTTATGTAAAAGATGAAAATGCTATTTATAGACATAAAGGACTAATTGAAGCTTTTTCAATACAGGTTCCTGAGAAAAAAGGATATGAGTTTTATACTCTTATTCCAGATCTTAAAGATAAATATCCAATTGTCGAGTCTTTTGTTGAAAGTTTACTTTGGAGAAAGGTCGAAACCATTAACGAAGAGTCAAAAAATTATGTTAATGAACATGTGTTTTCCTATCAAGGCACACATGACTATTTCTGGGAAACTATTCTTGCAGTTACGGGAATTCCAAATCATTTTTTTAATGCTCACTCTCTACACAATCATTTAATAAAATCCTCTCTCGCTGAGCGAGATGCAAATTGGACACAATTCCTTAAATATATATATAGTGATGATTCATCTGTAAAACGACTTATAGATTGGGCTTGGAATCAGACGGACAAATCACACATTTCTGATGAATCGGTTTTGCTTTCAAGCATCACGCTGGCATGGTTCCATACTTCCACAAATAGAAAGCTCAGAGATTGCTCCACAAAAGCATTGGTCTCTTTACTACACAATAGAATTGATGTGTTATTAAAACTCTTGAAAATGTTCGAAGGAGTTAATGATCCATATGTTTCTGAACGGCTATTCGCTGTTGCTTACGGATGTACATTAAGAACTGACCAAAAGGAGAAAATAACAGAGCTAAGTGAATACATTTTTAAAACTATTTTTAGCGATCCAACAGGCGTAATCCCACACATATTATTAAGAGATTACGCCAGAGGAGCAATTGAATATGCGCATTACCTTGGTAACGAGCTTAGTTTTGAATTATCAAAGGTTAGGCCACCATATCAAAGCAATTGGCCGGAAGAAATTCCTTCTGATGAAGAATTAAAAGGAAAATATGACAATGAAAATTACAGACACTTATGGCGTTCTGTTATGGGGTTTGGTGATTTTTCAAGATATACAATAGGAACTAATAGTGGTTCTTCAGAGTGGTCGGGTTGTAAAAAAGGTGAAACACCAATTGATAGAGAACAGGTGTTTGAGGAGTTCAAAAATAAATTAGGCTCCGAACAACTGGAGTTATTGAATAGTCTTGATCCAATAATAACGAGAGAACCTGATGGCGATTTTGAGTTTGGAAATGAGATTAAGTTTGAAATTGCCATTGGTCGAAAGACAGAGGAAGAGTTAGACCAGAAAAGATATGATTTTAAAAAATCGTTAACACATGAATTTTTATCTCAATATGAACAAGAAATAGAACCATTTTTAGATCATAATTTTAGAATTATTAACACAGGGGAATATTTTGATTTAAGGGTTGCTCAAAGATTAATCCTTTCAAGAGTTATAGAACTTGGGTGGAATCCTGAGTTACACCTTTCCTTTGATAAGGGAGTAGGTACTGGAAGAGGAAGAGGTACTACTCCTAATGAAAGAATTGGGAAGAAATACCAATGGATAGCCTACTATGAATACATGGCACTGTTATCTGATAATTTCATAAAGCAAGAAGGATTGGGAGAGAAAAAAGAAGCCCCTTATCAAGGACCTTGGGATCCTTATGTTAGAGATATTGACCCAACATTGTTGATTAGTGAAACTGGAAGTTATAATGATGAACAGCCACAAGATTTCTGGTGGGTTAATAACAAATTATTTAATTGGGATTGCACCAACGAAAGCTGGGTAAATGATTCAAGTGTTTTGCCTAAGATGGAAGAAATCATCCAAATAAAAGATGATAAAGGTACAGAGTGGTTGGTTTTGGAAGGTTATCCATCTTGGTCAGAACCAAAAAAAATTGGAGAAGAAAAATGGGATCAACCACATAAAGAGCTTTGGTGTAATATTAGAAGTTATCTGGTTAAAGATCATGAATACGATTCATTTAAAGATTGGGCTACTCAACAAGAATTCATGGGCAGCTGGATGCCTGAAAGCGCAGATAGGTATGAAATGTTCAGTAGAGAATATTATTGGTCACCTGCTCAGGATTATTTCATGACTGAATATTATGGAGGCACTGAATGGACAGAAGTTTATGACAAGGAATCAGGGGAATATGTAGCAGAAGTCAATGTAACTGCACAAGGCTTTTTGTGGGAGGAAGAGTTTGATGAATCAAAAGAAGAAAGTATTAGCTTTTTAAAACCAAGTACTGTTATTTATAAGAGTATGGATTTAAAATATAGTCAAATAGAAGGTGAATTTATTGACAGCTCCAAGGAAGTACAGTGTTTTGCGACAAATGTCTATCATAATTCAAAATCTTACTTGCTTGTTCGAAAGCATTCTTTTTTGAAGTTTCTAAATGAAAATAATTTAAAAGTTGTTTGGACAGTATTGGGAGAAAAGCAAATAATAGGAGGACGATCTTTTGGAACTGACTATCCAGGAAGATTAGAAATCAATGGGGCATACTATTTTGACAAAGAAGAATTAAAAGGAGTTATTAATACTAAGAATACCTGATTCTAAAAGCCATGCACATTTGCAATTCGCTACAGCCAACACATAAACCAAAAATTACAAAAGAGTATTGCTTTGCCAACGCTATACACAGAACCGAAAAAAAAAGTACGAAAACAAAACAAAGAACTGAGGTAAAAAATAAGCAAATTCTGCCTAAACCTGAGACACTATTATTCTAAGCTCATAGATTTAAAAAAAACAGATTCTTTGAGCTTTTTTATTCGATTTATCCTCTATTTAATTAGGCAATATAGAAACGTAAGTTTCATCATATAGTTTGTCAGGTTTTGTGTTGGCAAATGAATGTTTGATAAGAACTGTGGCAAAAAAACAACCCATTATGGCCTTAACGGTGTAACTATTTTTTATTTGTACTTTTTTTCCTAAGGTTTTAAATAGCATTATTTTCTATATTAGTGCTGTGATATTCCACAATAAATTTTGGTTTTGTAAACCATATGCTTTATTTAGGTGCTAAGAATAGCTACGCTTATAAGCAATAGAAAAATTGAATAACTGAATACATACGGTTATCCGCTTGTTGCCTGCAGTATGTGAAATTATAAATAGAACAAAAAAATAATAAAACTCAAATAGTATGAGTATTAAAAATCAATTAAGAATAAAATCAATATTAATTTTATTCAGTTTAGTAACTCTTTTCTATTCTTGTAAAAACAAGAAAAATCACTCAACAAATATTGCTGTTCAAGAAAAAATAGACTCCAAAAAGAACTCTATTCCTCCTGAAACAATTAAAAAATCTAATTCAGAAAAGACAACAGTAATTGAAAAGTTTTATGTTAATGCGAAAAATGGTTTAATTTTTAGAGATATTCCGAGAGGAAAAATACTTGGAAAATTTGACTATGGAAAACAAATAGAAATAGTAGAGCGTACAAGTCAAAAAATGACAATAACTGATAATGGAGAAGAAGTGTCCGGAGAGTGGGTTGGTGTTTTTACAGAAATGAATGAGAAAATTGTTTATGTTTTTGATGGATTTCTATTATCTTATTATGGAGGAATTATACCTGCGAGTACTGTAAAGTTATCAACATTTCCTAATTTGATATTAGATGAAAAAGAAGTTTTGTTATTCCCAAATAAAACAAAAAAGATAACTACATATGACAATAAATTTAAACCAAAAGGTACTTTGTCGATTGATGGAATTAGCTACGCATCACAATTAGAAATTTCAGAACTCGAACATGCCTCAAAACCAAATGCAGATTATTGTGATTATGCCAAATTTGTAAAAGTTGTATACAAAAATCGAGAGTATATTGTTTTTGGAGATAATGTACTTAACATTGAAAATGTTGAAGAATTAAACTATCAAAACAAACGAATAAAATTAATTAAAGCAGTAGATTATTCTTTGGGTTCTGCAGATGAAGATGGATTAACTTTTTGTGCTGACGATTTTTCTTACTTGTTAATTCAAGAGAACAATACAATATCAACAATTGGGCGTGACAATGATAACATAATGATATATGCACATAACGATGGGATTTTTGAAATGGAAGGTAAATACATTATTTTAAATGATAGTATAAAAACAGAGGTAAGTCAAAGTTTTCAAGAGGGTACTGGGAAATATGATTTATCAATTTTCTATAATGATGGTTGGGATTATAAAATTTCTAATATTAAAAGTTTTTATCAAGGAGAGGAAGAATAAGTAATTATAATAAAGAATACTGACAGGCAACAATGGCTATAAGGAATTCGGGTTTTCTGCTAAACGAAAGATTAGTGCAATTAATAAAGTCCGCCAATACTTTAATTTGGTATTTAAAGTGAAAAAAATAAAAGAAAAATAGGAACATTATGCTTGTGTTTCATTTGAAAATTATCCCTTATTTTTAGCATTAATTCTTATATACGAGCTCAACCGTTGTCAGCAAGTTTCAAAACAACATCAAATTAAATAAAAAGCACCTGGAATGAAAAATCTATTTTTATTACTTATTATTTCAATAACATTATTTTCGTGTAAAGAAAAAATAGAACCAAAAGAAACATCAAAAAAAAATTATAAGGCAATAAACGATACATTGACTAAAAACTTGCAACTAGCATTTGATAAAGAGGCTATTATTGGTTTTTCAGTATCCGTAGTGGATGATAATGGGTTGGTTTATGATAAAGGATTTGGATTTACCGATATTGATCAAAAGAATCCTTACACATCAAATACAATTCAAAACATAGGTTCAATATCCAAAACATTAATTGGAATATCTTTATTAAAAGCTCAAGAACTGGGAAAATTAGATTTGAATGACCCAATAAATAATTATTTGCCTTTCAAAATTGTTAATCCAAATTATCCTGATAAGCCTATTTTAATTAAACATTTAGCGTATCACACGTCTTCAATTATAGATCTTGACGAGATTTATGGAAAATCATATGTTCTAAAAAAATCTGAACATGAAGAAAATGAAGGTGTATTTGATTACTTTAATAAACCTGAAACAAAGATTTCATTATTAGAATATATTGAAAATAGCCTAACTGTAAACGGTAAATGGTACACTAAGGACATATTTTCAAATACAAAACCGGGAGAGAAAAGGGAATATTCAAATATAGCTGCCGCGCTTTGTGCACAGATAATAGCATCTGCAACGGGTCAAGATTATCAATCTTTTACAAAAGTCAATATACTAAAGCCATTAAAAATGTCATCTTCTGGTTGGTCGTCAAAGGATATTGACACCATAAGGCGTTCTAAGCTGTTTGCAAATAAAGAAATGATGATAGCCGATTACTCCTTAATTACTTATGCGGATGGTGGCTTTATTACTTCAAGCAAAGATTTGGGATTATTCCTGTCTGAGTTAATTAAAGGCTACAACGGTAAGGGAGCTTTGTTAACTAAACAGAGCTATGATAAGTTATTTGAAAAACAAAAAGTTTCCGAGAAAGAAACTGACGGAGAATTCGGTATATTCATGGAGTTTAGAGATGAATTTTTGGGTGTAGAGGAGAAAATAATTGGTCATAATGGTTCTGACCCTGGAGTGATGACAGCAATGTATTTTAGTCCTAAAACGGAAACTGGAAAAATATTAATTATTAATACAGATACGGATTTTAGTGATGATGTTTGGCCAGAAATAGAAGAAATTTGGGAATCTTTATCAGTTTATGAAAACACAATAAATAAATAAATATAAGTTAGCAGCATATCATGTATTGCAAATAGGACGTTTAGTATTTAATCAAAAGGTCTACGTATATTTATAAAGTGGCAAAAACTTTTAATCGGGCTACTTACATTGTCATAATCGTTGGCATTAATTTTGATATACAATAGCTTATAAATACTAAACATAGCCTATGAAACTTTCGAATATATTATTAGCCAGTATGATTTCTTCAGGGATTGGTGTATCTGCACAAGTAAACAATGTTGTCAAAGACAGCCTTGTACCAACTAAAAATAGTACTGAAATCTCATTGTCAAAACCAGTTAAAGATTCGACTAAACTAAGAGAGCAGAGACGAAAAAATGATTCCATCAAGATTTATGAACAGAAAGTAAGAAGAGATTCTATAGTAGCATTACGAGTTGAACCTTCTTTTGATTTTGTTTGTCTAGGATGCGGAAGAGGATAATGGGCAATAAAAAACCTAAACTGGGTATTGCTATAGCACCTAGCCAAAAATTTTTAGAAGCTGCTTTACCGCTTTTTGCCGAAGAGAAAATTGAAATTATAGAATGGTCTTTCGACACTTTAAAAGACGAAGCGGATGAGCCTGCATGGCTATCACTTTTACTTAAAGAGTATGGAGAGAAAAATAGGCTTCTTGGACATGGAGTGTTTTACGCTCTCTTGGATGCTAATTGGAGTTCTAGACAAGAAAATTGGCTTAAAAAAGTGAGGCAGGAAACGTTGTCTCACAAGTATTGTCAAATTTCTGAACATTTTGGACTTATGAGTAGTGCTAATGCTCATAGCGGGTTTCCGCTACCTATTCCGTTATCTAATCCTGTACTTCAAATAGGCATAGATAGATTAAAACGGCTTCAAGCTACTGCTCAGGTAGATGTTGGAATAGAAAATCTGGCTTTAACGGCTAATGTAGCTGATATTTTGGAACAGGGGGAGTTTCTTTTTAAATTGGTAAATCCAGTTAATGGATTTGTTATTCTTGATCTTCATAATATCTATTGTCAATCAGAGAATTTTAATATTGATATGATGACTATAATCAAGTCTTACCCTTTATCATTGGTTAAAGAGCTTCATATTTCGGGGGGTAGTTGGGACACAGACCCTACATTATCTAGAAAAATACGCAGAGACACTCACGATGGTAGAATTCCGGAAGTAATATTGGAAATATTGCCAGAGGTATTAAAAATATGCCCATTCTTAGCGTTTATAATTTTTGAAAAGATCGAAGATTCTTTCTTAACAGAAAAGGATGGTATAGACTTTAGAGCTGATTTTCAAAAAATACGAGAAATTATTGATGCTACATCGTTTAGTGTTACACCTAAAGAAAAGAAGCAAGTTGCTATAATTTTAGGCCCACCCGTTATAGATGTAGAACTTTTACAAGCACAAGTAGCACTACGTGAAAGCATCGCGTTAGATACCTATCAGACAAATTCTGAATGGGATAAAGATATGTGGAAGGTAGCAACAAAGCTTTATGAAAAATGGAATAATTAATAGCGAATACTATAAATAGAAAATAAGGTGCTATATCCCTTTTTTAAAAGGCTTTAATTGGTATATCTTAAATACATTTAATTGAGGCAAAAAAACAAACTATTGCTCCTTTAATGCGATCACAATTTTTTATCTTCTATTCCCCAAGGTTTTAAATAATACTATGTTTTATATTCGTGCTATTAAAATGCTCCACAAATTTTAATGTGGTGTAACATACGTTTTTTGTTATGTTAACAGCAAGCTGAAGAAAAAGAATGAACAAACTAAAAACAGGAGAATTCTACGGAACACATTATCAAAAATCAGCTTTTGAAAATCTAATAATTACCGATACGGAATATACACATAGTAAGGTTGATTGGCATTATCACGAAAATCCATATTTCACTTATTTACTTCAAGGTAAATTATTTGAATCTAATAAAAAGGAATCATACTATTTAGAGCCAGGAAATCTACTGTTTCATAATTGGCAAGACTCACATTACAATATAAAACCTCCTGAATTTACCAGAGGTTTTCACATTGAGCTGAATGAGAATTGGTTTTCAAATTTTGATATTCAAACAACAGATTTTGAAGGAAGTATCAATTTACAGAATCCAATTATAAAGAACCTGATGAATCAGGTGTTTATTGAGACTAAAATTAATGACCAGTATTCAAATTTAAGTATTGAGAGTAATTTGATTGATATATTTAATACTATAAAAGAATCAAAAAAAGGGAATCAAAAAAAACCAATTTGGGTAAGTCAACTAAAAGAATTATTGATTGAGGAAAAAATAGACTATTCTTTAAAAAGTTTAAGTTCAAAATTAAACATCCATCCAATCCATTTGTCTAGAGAATTCAATCGGTATTTCGGAACAAGTCTTGGTAATTACATCCGATTGATTAAATTAAATAAAGCGTTTCATTTACTTCTCTCTAAAAAGTTTTCTATGACTGAAATTTGTTATCAGTGTGGTTTCTATGACCAAAGCCACTTTATTTCAAACTTTAAGAAAACATATAATTCAACGCCAACAAAATTTTTAAAGAATATTTACTAATGTTAATTATATACAATTTTAGTAAATAGAATAATATCACCTTTGCAATTCATCTAAAATCAATCACAAAATGAGAATCAAAGACTTGATACTATTACTTGCCATTCTTTATTCATATTCTGCCTATACGCAGAATATGGTAGAATATACAAGTGGTTGGGAAGGAAAAATAGAAAATTCAAAGACATTCAACCTAAAAATAGAAATAGAAAATTTAGGACTTGAAAAAGCTAGATTTAAAATTTTTAACAGAACAAATATTATTGATTATCCTTTTAATATAAAAAGTGCTTCTTTAATAGAAATACCTTTTTCTGAAAATTATTCTTTTAAAGGTATTTTGTCCAAAAGCGGTAAAGAAATTAACGGATTTATCAAGTCTGGAATACTTCTTTATCACTTAAAACTTATAAAATCTGACAATAATACTTTTGTAGGTATTTGGAATATATTAATGGTAGATGAGTTAAAATCGTTAAATTTTTTAGAGGTCAGTAGTTAATTACTTATTAATTCAGCTTGATTGATTTTATCATTATTGACCATTTTAACAATAAGATTATTGAATATTGTAGCTTTACTTTGAGATCTGTTTATTCTAAAACAAAATTCATTGAAATATCTATTTAAATTATTGTCACTAACCCAAGAATAAGTTGTTCTTATCCAAGATTTAACCTGATGTATCATTGTATGAAGCGCTTTAAAATTTAACCCTCCATTACTTTCTATTTGTGTGATGTCGTAAGCCTTTGCAATAGGACTATAGCCTCTCCATTTATCTGTAGTAATCTTTGCGTTTCGGCTGATATGGTTGACAAAAATATATTGTAAGGATTGTGCTGAAAAATCATCTATTTTCATAGCATACATTCTTTTTACCTTTCCATCTTCTGTAAGCTGAACAGCTGTAACCGCCTTCTTTTTCTTAGCATTGTAGCTTCTGCCAACTTTTGTTTCTTCTCTGCCCCCTAAAACAAATTCATCTACATGAACAACTCCGTCCATAGGATTATTCCCACTCGAAGACATAGCTTCTCTGACCTTAAGCATAAAAAGTCTAGCTGTTTTTTCTGTTACTCCGTAACGTACTCCCATATAACTTGCAGATAAGCTTTTCGTGCTTGTAGCCATCTCAAAACAAATAAAAAATGCTTTGCGAACACCAAACTTTACCTTGTGAAATAAAGTATCTGCTGTTGCGGATTCTGTATGTCTACAAATATTACATTGCCTAGAGAAATCAGCACGTGTTTGACAGGCTATATGATTGCATCTAGAACATTTAAAAGGGGTTTTAGACTTAATATTTGTTAAATATTCTTTGCAATCATTGTCCGTTTTGAAGCAATCAGAGAACTCTAGAAGATTTTGACCCTTGAAAATATCCATAATTTAATATATTTACTGAGTATCAAGATACGAAGTTAGCTACTGACCTCTAAAATTTTTATTTAAGTGTTGAAAATGGAGCAGGAAATGAATATGAAGCTTATCCAATTTTTGGAGATAACCGATTTACAGGAACTTGGTGTGACAATTTTAAAAAAGAAAATGACTCGATTTCGTTTACCGATTTTAAAACAGGCTTGCAGTTTAAAGGAAAGTTAGCCACAAATGAAATACTATTAGATATCTATTTAGGAAACAATTTACTTACACAGATAGGTTTAACCAAATCTACAACAGATTGGGAAATTGGTGGTTTTAAAAATGACAATAAAACTTCTATTCTACAACTTACCGAAATGGAAAAACTTATTTCAAAGGATTCATTACCTAATACACATTCCGTTTTAATTTCAAAAAAAGGAAAAATTATATATGAAAATTACTTTGATGGCTACAATGCAAACATCCCACACGATATGCGTTCAGCATCTAAAAGTATTTCATCTTCAATAGTTGGAATTGCAAAAGACAAATCATTATTTAAAAATGTTGAGCAATCTATTTTTGATTTTTTACCTAAAAAATATCAAATACATAAAGATAGTCTAAAAACTAAAATTGATATTCAGAGTCTATTAACAATGAGCTCTGGTATAGATGCTATTGATTATGGTATAAATGCAAATCCAAAATCTTCTGCAACAGAGCAAAATTATCAAAGAACACCAGATTGGATTGAAGCAATTCTAAAAGCGCCAATGATACATAAACCAAACACTAAAGCAAATTATGGCTCAGCAAACCCAGCTTTACTTGGCGTTGCTATGGATTCAGTCGTTTCTGAACCTTTAGAATTGTTTATTGATAAGTTTTTATTTCAAAAACTAGGAATTTCAAATTACATTATTCAATCCGACTTAAAAGATAAACCATATTTTGGTGGAGGAATGTATCTTACCCCTAAAGATATGTTGAAATTCGGCGAACTTTATCTTAATAAAGGAAAGAGAAAATCAAAACGTGTGATATCTAAAAAATGGGTTGAAAACACCTTTAAAAACTATCGTAATTTAGAGAATGTAGTTGATAAAAACGGTTATGGTTATTTATGGTGGCATAACATTTATCAAGTTAACGAAAAGAACATAAAATCTATTGAAGCAAGAGGAGCTGGTGGACAGTATATTTTTGTTATTCCTTATTTAAAAGTAGTTGTTGTTATTACATCAGGAAATTATAGAAATGGAAAAACACAACAACCAGAAGCAATTTTAAAAAAATACATTTTACCTTACCTTGAAAATTGAAAAAATCCAGTTGCCAAAAGTGTATAAAAAACATAGGGCGTTTGTGGTTTAATCGAAAATTCTGTGCATATTAACAAAGTCCGCTAAATATAAAATTTGGCGTTTATGATAGAAAAGAGAAACCAAAATATTTATATTTGGCTAAGTATAAATTCGAAATGTATCGCTAATTACCTGCCCTACTATTTCTTATATTTAACGTTAGCTTGCAACAGTAAAACCGCATCCTGAGATAGGTGGACTAAAAAAGAGTTTCTAATTCATGAGTACTACAGGACCCACCAAGAATACGATAAAACCATTCTGGCATACCGTCATCAGCAGTGCTGCATGGCCTTGGTTTCAGAAAGTACTAGTAGTGGCAATTTTCTCTTTAGTGATAAATCATTTAGCATCACGAGATAGTTTTCCAGATGGGGATTCGTATAGCTTCCCCTTAGAAGGTTTTTTATCTTCTATAGCCTTATGCATTTTCATAGGAATCATAGCGGAACTTAATTTTAAATATTACAAGAAAAAGCATTTTTCTAAAAAGGTAGAAATTGTCACGATTGTATGGTTTATGGCTTCTACGCTAGTATATACTACACTCATGTATATTCCCGTCAATATTATTTTAAACATAGTTACACGTGGCCAAACGGAGCTCTATTATTTGGTCATCGGTTTGCTAATCACTTTAGTATTAAGTTTTATTTTGATAGGCTTACTGTATGCACAAGACCTATACAATTTATATCAGTTATCTATAAAAGATGCTGAAATCACCATTGAAAGCGGTGCAAAAACAACCAAACTCACCTATGAAAATATTGCGTGCTTTTACAGTGAAAACAAAATTGTGTACGCTGTTCAAAATGCCGGAAAAACAATCAATACCGATTTTACATTAAATGAGCTCGAAGAAAGATTAAATGATCAATTGTTTTTAAGAGCTAACCGGCAAATTATCATTCATAAAGATGCTGTAGATCAAATTGAAAAAATTGAAAATGGTAAGTTGCGTGTTCGTTTAAAAACTTCTGTTGAGAACAATGCAATTAAAGAAATTACGATCAGTCGCTATAAGCGAAAAGCATTTATGGATTGGATTTCATAAAAGATGCTTACAACGACCGACTATTCAGTTCTAAATTTACGACCATTCAGTAAGAACGCCCTGTTTTAAAGAGATTCTTAAAGATTTTGTTCCTTATTTCGCTTAGAAATTAAAAAGAATACCATGAACAAAATCACCTTAAGACAAACATTAATTCCATTATGTACCCTTGCCATCATCTACTTTATATGGTTTGGACCGCTCCAAATTGGTATGATAGAAAATATCGTAATTTCTATACTAATCATAATAGCGAATTATATAGAATATAAGGGCAAACTATTTTCAGCGCTTGGATTTCAACGTGAAAAATTCACGCTAAAAAACATCTTTGTACTTGCTCCATTAATAGCACTAGGACTCTTTGCTTTTTATGTCTTTGCTGTGGTTCCTGGAATAACAAAACTCACAGGGGTTCCTATAGATTATTCAAGCTTTGAGCAACTAGAAGGAAATCTTCCATCTTGTTTAATTGCTTTATTGGTAGTGTGGGCTACTGCAGGATTTGGGGAGGAAATTATCTTTCGCGGGTATTTTATGCGGCAATTTGTAAAATTCTTTGGGGATAGTAAAGTCAGTATAATCCTTAATATCGTCCTATTTGCTTGTTTTTTTGGTTTTATGCATAGTTATCAAGGAATTACAGGGCAGCTTGTTGCTGGGTTTGTGGGATCGCTCTTAGCCTTAATATTCTACTTGCGTAAATACGATTTGTGGTTTATCATTGCCGTTCACGGCTTTTTTGACACTTTTGCTTTAATTTGCATTTACTTTGGTTTGGCGTAACGAGTCCAACTAATGATATATGGGTCACGGGGAGGGGTATAGGCTTTACAACTTAGAAATGATAGCGTGCAATAAAGAATTGAGATAGTAGTATATTAGAGAATTCTTATGACATCCGTATGGAGATTTCTTGTCACTGAGAAAAGGAGTAATGCAAAATAGTTTTTAATAATAATCTGGTTCAATAAAAAAAAATTGATAGAAATAAAATTCAAGTATAAATAGAAGATTAATGGAACATCTAATTGGATATTTTTTTATTACTATAGGGATTATGTGTATGCTAGGAGTAGTGTTGTTATCTAAAGAGCGCATAGGTTGGCTCATTATTAGAGCCAGCATCTGTATGGCTGTTCCTATACTAAGCCTATGGCTCTCTTTACTATTTTTACATTTAAATTTTGCTGAATATTTATTACTTGAGGTTCCATATTCACTACTGTTTTATGCAATTCTTACCATTTTAACATTTATAGTTAACGGTTTTGATATGAAAAATTTACGCTCATTTATAGTGTTTTTGATTGGTTTTATGATGCTATATTTTGGACTCTATTTTGAATTTATTATAGGTACTATGAGGATAGGCTTTTAGTTAGAGTTAGTCATAAAAAAGTGAATCAAAAAAGCTTTATTACGTGCTTAGGTACAAAGAAAAAAATAGTTCCGTGCCTTCGCAGTATTAAGGGCAAAAACCTTGTAAGTACAATGAAAAAATACATTTCAAACAGAAAGATTTTTATCCGCTATTGTTTTTTAGTTTTATTGATGTCAATTAGTTTTTATTCTTGCATATTACAAAAACCTTATGCCGCTAATATAGCTATATTCCAACCGGCTTTTTTGGGTGAGATTAAAGAAAATACTTTGAAAGGTATGGCAGATACGACAGTTGTTTTTATTACCGGAAAGGTGAGTGATTATAAATCGCCTGCTGGAAAAGGGATGGAACTAATCTTTATAAATAAAGAAAACAATAAAGAATTTAAAGCAATCACGGATTCTAATGGTGATTTTGAAAAAATGATGGGCAGTGGATCATACACATTAAAAATCATACCCTATAAATATGGCAGGACTCCAAGGTTGAACTTTGAAAATTTAAATTTTAACTCTGGAGACATCCGCGAAATAATTATTCATACAGAATCATCAGCCGAAACCGTAGGAATAGATACCATTTTTAGGAGTAAAAGAGCCCATAATAAATATCTTAGAAGGCAATAAGAAAATACTACGGTAATAAAAACTATAAGTAATACGAATTTTATGCTGAAGCTAAAGTTTAAAACTGTGAACAACATATACCATATCTCTTTATTTAGCTTTATAAGAGAAAAGAGGTGAAAAGACAAAATGTTTAGGCTTTGGCTAAAACCGGAAGTACATCAATTTTTCTCGGAACCTTCTAGATGCTTTTTTGAATGCCCTCGTAAAAAAATACCACTGGTTTTTTTGAGACTTCTTTATGTTTGGTAGAAAATACACTATATTTTTATATCTTACGTTTTAAACAAAAACCATAGTATCTAATTTTATCTTCCTACTATTCCTAGTAATAAGGCCCTCAAAAACAATAATAAAAAATGAAACTATTAAAAACTAAGTTTGGATTATTATTAATCGCATCATTATCAATTTATTCTTGTAGTCAAAAAAAATGGTCAGAGGAAGATAAAAAAGAATTTATTATAGGTTGCTTAAATGCAAATCAAAGTAGATTTTCTGAAGCTATAGCAGAGGATATGTGTAATTGTATGCTAAATAAAATGATAGAGAAGCATCCCAATATAGCAGAATCAAAAAAAATGAAACCAGAAGAAATTAAAGAAATTGCAGTTTCTTGTTTGCTAACCGATGATAATTCAAATGATAATCTTGTTGTTCATAAAACAAAAAAAGGAAAAGTAGAATTTTTATTAGATAATTGGACAGATGAAAAACAAGACCTTTTCGATTTGCAATGCACAGATGGAGAGGCTTATATGAGTGTATTTGTTCTCGAAAGTATAGACTTAAAAACAGGAACAACTAAAAAAGAAGTTCTAAATATGTATATTAAAGACATTATGTCTAGAAGAGAGAATGTTAAAATGGAAGTGGATGTATATACCCAAAAATATGATGAACAGACCATGTACCAAGCTATTTATACGGCCGACTTAAAAACGAATAAAAACCTATACTCTTTTAATGTAATTGATTTTGGAGAAGATACGGATACTTTTGTATTTGTACTATTTAGTGCTATCCCTTCTTATGGATTTCAAAACATGCAAAATTGGAATGATATATTAAAAACAGCAAAGGTTAATAAATAAGAGATACATAAGTTTTTAGTGAAACCTTTTTGAAGAAAAAAAACTTCTGTTAAATAAAGGTATTAAATATAGTTAAAAGATATTTATATGTAAATGTAAAAAGTGACAGTATTTAATAAATAGACTACTTCTCAAAGTAAACATAATTATAAAATTTAATCGTATTCAATTTAAAAATGGGAAAAATCATACTTACAATATTTAGCGTTTTACTTTTCAATATAGCATATAGTCAAGTAAAAGAAACAATATATTTTAATACCAATTGGGAGCAAACCACAAAGGATGCTGCTGCTTATTATCGTAATTTACCACTAGAAGAAAAAGATAATTTAGTATTGATTAAAGATTATTATATCTCTGGAGCGCCACAAATGATAGGTTGGGCAAGAAAGGAAGATGAAAGTATTTTAGTAGAAGAAGTAAAATGGTTTCATGAAAATGGAAATTTACAACAAATTGCTCATTACTTTTTAAATAGTAACATAGCTCCTGATGGTTTGCAATATGGGGATTATAAAGAGTACTATGAAAATGGTAAGATTTACAGGGAAGAACATTATTTTATGGGAGGCCTAAATGGTATTTCTAATTACTATGATGACAATGGGGAAATAATTACCTCTTGCGTTTATGAAAATGATAGACCAATTGAAGGAGTAACAAATTGTTTTACAACTTATAAAGAAGGGAAACTTATAGAACGAAAGTTGTTATATGAAGATACAAACCAAGTAGCCTATGAAGAGTATCGAGATATCAGCGATAAGCGTAATAATAGCATAGTTTATTACAACAAGAGCGGAGAAATTGTAAGGGAAAAGAAAATCAAATTTTATCCTTCTAAAAAATGTGGGTATGTCCTTGGGATAAAACATATAAAAGATATTTTTCGTAGCTATGCAAAACCCTCAGATGAGGAACTATTTTTTGATAAAAGTGGTGAAATTCTTTATAAAGGAATTACAAAATATGGGAGCCCATTTAATGGTTCTTTTTTTAATACGGATAGCCGTTTATCAGAAGAGTCAGAAGACGAATTATATTATATAGAAACCTATAAAGAAGGAAAAATAAAAAATATCAAAACGTATTTAAAAGACTCAATTTTTACAGAGGGTAATTTTGTAAATGAAGAACCTCACGATGGAACTTTTCAGTTTGTCACCTATTTTAATAACCGTCAGGCTAGTGTTGTTTCTACCTTAAAAGATGGCTTAAAAGAGGGTAAAGAGTCTTATTATGAAGAGATAAAGGATATCAATAAAAATAAATCGCTCGCTTATTTTTATTATAAAAACGGCAAGAAAGATGGAGAGAGTAGTATCTATTCTAATATAGATCGTATATTTTACACTATGGTATATAAGGATGATGAACCTTTTGAGGGATTCATAAAAGACAAAAATCATACTGTTTTACACTATAAAAATGGCAAAATTGTAATGCAAAAGAAATGGATGTCTTATAAAGATTATACGTACTATGAAATTTATAAGAACGATGTAAAAACAGGAGTTGAATACAATTTCCTCGATGATGATGATGATGGACAAGAAATAGCGCCAGGTGTTTTTAAAAATGGTAAGCCTTATAGTGGATTTTTTTTTAATACAGATATAGATACGATTACTTTAGAGTATTACAGGGCAGGAATTAGACAACCAAAACAAGCTAAGGAATTTAGGGAAATTAGCTATCAGGAATTACGATTGGAGTAGTTGTGGTAAAATTTTGCGCTAATGGATAAAATATTAATCGATTACATGAGGAGTAAGCAATATAAACCTAAAGAAAGCAGTCATAAATAATGAACACAACACAATTTTTCTCCTCCACTATACTTCTTGAAAACGAGTCCGTTGTACTACGTCCTCTAGAAATGCAGGATATTGATGCTTTAGAAACTATTGCTTACCATAAGGAGTTAGGGGAGTTTGGCGTAAGAGTAAAAAATAGAGCTGATTTGGTGGAGTATATGAACTTCTGTATGAAGTCCAAAAAAGATAAAGAGCTGTATCCGCTACTCATTTTAAACAAGGAAGACCAAACTCCTATTGGCGTAACCATGTTTGGAACTATTAGTTTTCCGCATCAAAGATTAGAAATAGGGTGGACGTGGATTGGAGCTCAATTTCAAGGCACCGGTATCAATGGCAATTGCAAAGGGCTTCTCCGAGACTATTGCTTTGATGTATTGGGATTGAGAAGGGTAGAGTTCCGAATAGATGTAAAAAATTTAAAATCGCAAAAAGCGGTAGAAAAGTTAGGGGCGGTTAGAGAGGGACTTTTGAGAAATTATGCCATACAATCTTACGGCAATAGTGCGGGCACGTATATGTATAGTATCCTTAGCGAGGAGTGGCGTAAAAGAAAATGATATGATGAACTACTTAAGTTATAGTGTCATTTGTTGTTTTTTGTTAGTATTAGCAAGCTGTCAAACCTCAAAAAAAGAATCGAAACCAGTAGTTGAAAATCTTCCTGTAGTACAGCTTCCAGATAGTTTATTTCGGCTTGATATTATTAATAACGAGAATTTTGTGAGAATTACCATTCCCGAAGGAATAGATTTTGAGTTGCCTGATTCTTTTGCAAAAACGGAACCAGAAAAGTATGCCGATTTTAATGGGGATAACAAACTAGATCTTATGGTGCATTTGGGCGCTTGTGGTACGGGCGGCTGCATGTACGGAATCTTTTTAAACCAATATGATAACTACTATAAGTTGGTGTTTATGGATTATCTAAAAGGAGCCACCTTTGAAAAAGATGAAAACGGATTTTTAAGTTTTCAATCTTATGAAGAAGCAGCCCCTATGAACCCTTCAAAATTATACGTAACCAGCTTTAAGTTTGATCCCAAGGCCTATGCTTTTAAAATAGATAAAACTTTTATTCAAACGAATTGATAGTCGTAGCGTATTCTGCTAATTAGCGCTTATTGATGTGCCACGCATTACTTTCAGAAGCTTTGCTCTCGGTATTTCATTCTTCAATAAATAGACAAATCAAATTTCATTATTGCCCTTAGAAGCCTTTAAAACAAGAGTTTCGCTAAAAAACTAGCCTTATAGTTTATGATACTATTAAGTTTGTAGGAAAATATACTATCTTTTTGCATCCTACGTTCTATACAGCATGCACCTAGTGTATTCCTAAACCAACCCAATGAAAAAGACCCTTCTTATTGCCTTACTAGCTATTACAGTACTAGCGTGTAAAGAGAAACCAACACCAGAACCTAAAGTGGAGCTTGTCGCAATAGAGGACTTAACACCCAGTCCTGCAGGTAGTTCCTCTTTAACGGAAACCCAATTAGCTCATATAAAAAGAATTCATCAGACCTTTGAAGAAGTATATCCTATTTCTCTGGAGGAAACTATCAAAAACTTTAAAAGAGACCTGCATCCAGATAATGAAATAAATATATGGCTGGCAATGACCAATGCTTATGAGCCTTATGCAGCAGTACATACAGGAGCGGAAAAGCTCGAGTATAGAAAAGAGGCTTATAAATTAATTTTAATGCGGACTATGATGCCGGACAAAGAAGCGATTAGTAATGCGAACTTAAAGATATTGAGTGGTAAGGAAGCTCAAGCAATTTTAACGAATTATAAATTGAACGCTACACCCATTAAAGTAAAGACAAATGAGTAGCGTACTGGAATTTTAAGAAGTAGGAAATCATTCTAAACGCTACTAAAATCCGGAGCAATTAATAACAATTACGAAGAAATAAGATGAACTATAGAATCTTTCTTGTACTAATATTTTTCTCATTCTATTCTTTTAGTCAGAAAGAGTATAGTGTCACAGCTAAAAGCGGCTTATCAGTACGAGATACTCCAAGTATAGCGGGCAAAAAAATTGGAAAACTAGAATTTGATGAAAAAATAGTGCTCCTAGAAGAGACGGATTTTTCTTTTAGTACAGAACATATAAATGGATTCTGGGTTAAGGTAAAATCTAATAGTATAGGAGAAGGTTATGTTTTTAATGGTTTTCTGAAGCTTTTTACAGGAAATAAAATAAAGTATACGCTAAAGGATGGCGAAGACCTCCATAAAGAATTGATAGCTACAGTGAATGGTAAGGAAACAGTGCTCATTAGTTTTGAAGATGAAGCTTGCTTTGATCTCATAGAGATACAGGATTACGATGATGATGGCTACGAAGAAGTGCTTTTAGAAGCTAATGCGTGTGGAGGAAATTGTTGCGGCAATTCTTTATTTACCTTCTCTTTTAACGGCAATGAATTTAACCGGTCCAATGATATAGGATACTATTTTGGTGGAATGAATTTGAATTATGATCAGCATACGAATAGACAGTTTGTGGTTGAGACGAATGCTATTGGAGCAGGAAATACGGCATTATGTGAAGATTTGGAAGAAACGTATGTTTTTGATACCCATGATTTTCAATTAGTAGAAAGTAAGGGAGATCATAAATTAAGTGCGCTCATAGAATTAAAATCAAGCGATTTTCTATCGCAAGAAGCTGGTACAGAATATTTAACGATAGCCTATGATTTAGATGGCAATGGCGTTATGGATCAAATTTCTGGTAGCTATTGGGAACGATGGGGAATTTTAAACAACTGTACTATTGTTTTAAATAATGAAGCTCTAGAAATAGAGGCTATTGGATCTCCAAAAAGAATAGGCGTATTAGCATCAAAAACAAACAATGTAAATGATATTGTTATTGAATGTGATACTGTATTGATATGGAATGGAATTAATTATGTAGAAAAATAATCTAACTAAAACAACCATGAATAAGAAAATCTTAACCCTAGTAGCATTAATTATGAGTGCTGTATCTTTTGCACAATCTTCTTCGGAAATATTGGTATTGAGTGCCGTCGTTAAAGATAAAGTAATGCCGAATGCTGAAATTATTTTTCAGAAAAACGGAGAAACATCTATTACTAAATATACAGATAGCCAAGGAAAAGTAAGTATTCCGGAGCACTATAGAAATGATTCGGAGGTCATTTTAATTATAAAAAAAGACGGGTATTCGCCTTTAATAACCAAGTGCTTGTGTGATGGCTTAACCTATGCCATTAGTCCGACCATGCAAGAATTAGATGGAATGCGAATTGTGTTAAGTTGGGGAGTTTCTCCTTACGATATAGATTCTCACTTGTCATATGCTGGTGGTTACGTTTGTTTTCATAAGAAAGAAGCTGATCAAGCAAATCTAGATGTTGATGATACAGATAGTTACGGACCAGAAACCATTACTATCGCAAAAAAGAAACAAGGAGAAAAATATGTGTATGCTGTGCATAATTATTCTGATAGAAAATTAATAAATAATGCAAACCTATCAAATGTAAGTAGGGCTAAAGTGTATATCTATATAGGAAATACTCTTGTAAAAACATACTCAATGCCAGTGGGGAAGAAAGGTAATATCTGGATTCCTTTTTTAATTGATGAAATGGGAAATATTGTTGATGTGGGTGATTTTAAAAATGCATCTACATGGGAAGGTGTAAGTACTATTTTGCAAAACTACAGATTTGATGGAGCTATTATCGAGGCTTCAAGCTTTAATATAGCAGAATCACAGGCTGTTAATAGAAAAGGAGAGGAAGAATACCATGCAGGAAATTTAGAAAGCGCGGTTTTATTATTTCAAAATGCCATTGAATTAAATCAAGGAAATGGACAAGCGTATAGTAATTTAGGCTTAGCTTTTCAAAAACTGAATAAAGAGGCAGAAGCTTTATGGGCCAACAGAAAAGCAATAGACCTTGCATCGGGTAGTAAAGCACATTATGTAAGAGCTAGTTCTTATTACAATATTGCTAGGATATATGAAAAGAAAAGCCAGTGGGAAGACGCCCTACAAAACTTTGAGCTGGCACAGCAAAATAGAGCACGTGAAGCCTATACGAAAGGAATAGCAAGAATGCAGTCAAAACTAAGATAACACATGAAAAAAAGTAGCAATAGTATCTGTTTCATGTTATTTTTAATGCCCTTATTTTTCTTTGGTGCTAATGGCGCTAAAGTTGATATTATGGATACGGAGCCTTGGCCTTTGAAAATGGAATCGAACTTGAGTTTTGATATAGCCTCTAAATGTGAGATGCTTGTTTTTATTGAAGTGTTCAATAGTTATGATTCTTTATCAGAGAGCGTCCTAACACAACGCGTTGCTCTTAAAAGCGTAAATACGGAGTCGGTAGCACAATGGAAAGAAGCTACTAAAACAAGAATACTGTTAAATTTCAATCAGCTTTCTGATGCCGCTTTAAAAGAGCTAATTCCAATAAGTAAAAACAGTAATTGGAATGCCTTATCCTTAGCGACATTAGAACAGCAGTTTCCTAGTACATTTAATGCTTGGTATGTTGCTACAAAACTTTTTTATGAGGATTATGTAAAAGAGCAAATTAGATTAGCCGCTTTGTTCCCTAAAATTACCAGTGAAATAATACCATTTTCGGATATCGAAATTCAAGGACATAATTTTACAGATAAAAATTTCTTGTTAACGTTCGATGATGGTCCTACTTTAGGGAATGGAAATACGGATAAACTGATACAGGTATTAGATACGTACAGCTTATCTGGGATGTTTTTTGTTTTAGGCGATAATTTTGAAAAGCGATTAAAAGCTTCTTCTAAACAAGCACTACAAGAGCTTTATGGAGAAAATAGGCTGCTTTCTCATGGAAAAGTGCATAAGGCACATCAAAAATATGCAGAATGGCAAGCATCTATTGATGATACAAACACCCTGATTCAAAATGTTTTCCCAACAGAAAATAAGAACGACCTACTGTATTTTAGACCTCCGTACGGCCAAAGAAATACGGATATGGTAGCTTATTTTACGGATAAGAAATCTAAAATTATATTATGGAATATAGACTCCAGAGATTGGAGTGCTAAGTTAAACGTGCAGCAAGTTGCCCAACGTGAAATAAAATTGATGTTGCTTTGGAGAAAAGGCATTTTGTTGTTTCATGATATCCATTCTAAAGTTCAGGAGGTACTGCCAATAGTACATGAGTATTTTAAGGATACAGAAATCATCTGGATGAAGCCTCGCGATTTTTAGCATAAAAATACAGATCACCTTTAATTAAAGTTGCGTTTCTGTAGTAGTAAGGTACATTCAAAATTAGAAAGATATTCAACAGTTTAAAATTAGCAAAATACATATGCTCATGAAATCTATTTATCTCTTAATTTTTACGCTAATACTTGCTTGTAATAACCCAAAAAAAGAGGAAAGTGTAGAAGCCAATACTGTATCAGATATTGTAACTATTTCCTATGGATTAAATAATGGTTCTGGTCAGTGTAATACACAACTGTATGCTAGGATAAATGGCGAGCGACAAGTGCTAATTGATTTTGATCAGCATAAGTTTTTATATATCCAATTGCAAGACGATTTCAATAATGATGGCTTCTTAGATGTTTTGGTAGAAAATAGAAAGGGGTGTCATTCAGAAACTGGCAGCACTTATCTGGACCATGAAGGAAGTTCTTATTTTATTATGGCGTATGATGGTCAACAATTTAAAATCTCTAATGAAGTAGGTAAAGACTGGGATGGTATTGAAATGGAAATGCAAGACGGAAAACTTCATTTAACCATAGATACGGCCGAAGAAAGAAGTTATACCTACAGCGATATATTATCTTGTAATGATACGGAAGAAACGTTTGTTTTAGAAAATTTTAAAATGAAACAAGTTGGGATACATCGAAAAACTAAAATGGCGACAGTGATGGAAATGGATTGCCTGTCACTTATTCAAAAGTTTTCTATTGTTGAATCTTATGAAGAATTTAATGTTTATCTTAATAATGATGGTTATAAAGATAAGTTAAGGTTTACCTATTATAAAGATTTGAAAGGCTATGATAACCTGTATCTTCGGCTAGCTAATACATATAATGATATAGAAATAAAGACACAGAAAAGAAGTGTAAAGCGATTGGGAATCTTAGCGTCTAAAACCAATGGCTACCATGATTTAGTCATAAATTGTGACGAAATTATGTCCTGGAACGGAGAAGAATATAGGTATAAAAATATGTACAAATCAGGAAATAAGTACCGAGTATTTGCTAAAAACGGTTTAATTATAAGAGATAGTCCAGATGGCATTCCAATCGGGAAATTTGACTATAATGCCGAAATTAATGTTATTGAAAAAACAGAAATTGAAATGAATTATGAAGAAGAAGAGTATGTGACCATAGAAGGATATTGGTATAAAGTTAATTTTTTTGATGAAGATAGTAATGCTACCAAACAAGGTTTTGTATTTAGTGGCTATTTAGCAAACCTAGATTATTGTTCAATTTTTAGTGACTGGAATGAAGTAAGTATCTCGAAAAATGCAATTGTTTATAAATTACACGGACAATGTTATTACACCTATCCAGTAAAAATTATTAGCGATACTGAAGTTGAACTTATTTGGTCACAAGACGGTGACTGCGTATTTCTAAGTGGACTTGATGAAGATTTTGCTCTTATAATATCTCCAGAGAAAGGAAAACCATTTGCAAAATTTACGTTAGATGGGGATACTTTAAAAGCAAGCTATTATTATCCTGATTGGGTAAAAGAATACAATCAGAAATATCCTGCAATTTTTTCAGAAACATACACTTTAAATTACCCTTCATTAATTGATTATTAAGCATCAGAAGAAAACTTTTTTAATATTAGTTGAACTTAGTAGTAAAAAATAAATACTAAATAAACTGCAACTCATAAGAATAATAGCGTATTCATTAAAAAACAGAAATGGATTTAAAGGACCCTTACATATTTTTTCCGTTACTCATAAGTCTTAATTTACTAGCGTATGTAATAAATGTAGTGATCAGTATTCTTTGGGATAAAGCTTTAAAAATTAAAGCGACCATTACAAGAAAAGAGATACTAGCATCATTAATAATCGTACTCCTAAATACGGCCATTGCAATTCCTGGATATGTACTATGGATAAACGGACTAATTGTTTTTTCGAGCATGCCAGCACTAGTAACATTTATACTATTAGTCTTGGTGCTAGATCTTTTAATGTATGTGTTGCATTGGGCCTCTCATACCATAGGCTTCTTGAAAGAAATACATTTAAAACATCATGAACATTCCGAAGAGTTTAATTCCGTTAGCCTCTACTACATGTCTCCCTGGGAATCTATTTTCTTTGGACTCTTGTTAACCGTAGTAGTCCTACTCTTGCCACTTAATATCTATGGCTTTATTGCATTTCTAGTTTTTAATTGGTTTTATGGCGTTATGACACACTTGAATGGTAGGAGCGAAAAGCCTTATTTTTTAATTTTCACGACTAATTTTTTTCATAAAAATCACCATAAATTATCGCATAAAAATTATGGTTTTTATACGTTTATTTGGGATAAAATATTTAGAACTGAGAAAATAATTTAGTGTACCAGGCGTTAGGGAATAGGAGGCATCTACATCGTTTAAAAGTTATAAGTTTTCACAGAGGAGAGACTATTTAAAAAAGAATTTTTCTTCTAAATAATAATATTGATTTGTTCAAAGAACAATCAGAAAAACAACAATGTTTATAACTATACTTTATTATATAATTTTTACTTACTTATGAAAAAAACACTACTTATTATTTTATCTATAGTATCACTTGTTGCTTGTGATAATGATTCGTCAGAAAAAGAAAATGCTACTACAGATTTAGAGATATTCGTTGATGGTACTTTTTACAAAAACACCTCATTTCAATCGGGCGCAAATGAAAATTGTGGATTTATAAATCTTAATATGTACTCTTTAGGAGCCGACGATTTTATCTTTGATATGCAAATGACCTTCTTAAAAAATGGTGAATTGCTAAAACTTTATTTAACACAGATAACTGAAGATGGTACTCGGGTAAGTTTCCATCCCCCTTACTTAAATGAATCTGCTATACGAATTGAAAACTTTGTATATGATGAAGCGAAAGAAATTGTATCGTTTGATTTTGGCGGAAAATTATATAATCCGCTAGATAATACACTGATAAAAACTATATCCGGTACCCTAAAGTACCCAAATTTAGGTTCCGATGAATGTGTACCACAATTCGTGCCTCAAATTACTTATGATACAGACGAGTTTAAATTTATTGCAAATCGCGTTATGCAAAATAAGCCTACAGCGTCTAGCTATAGTTTTGACTTCTATTCAACGAGTGAAAGCCGAATAACGATTAATTTAGATGAAAATGTTTGGGACTTACCATTAAAGGCATATAGTTTTGATCAATCTTCAACTGCGAATTACGTACAATTTGCCACGTATTCTAATAGTATAGCTACTACAAATCAAGAAGAAAGATGGTTTTCTTATGATACTGAAGGGGAGATTGTGATAGAGGAAAAAGTAATTGAAGGGGGTCGGGATAAATTAAGAGGTACTATAACTATGAAGATTTTTAATAATACTTCCTTAGAATATACGATAGAACGAATGGATTTTAATATTTGGAAAGATTCTGAGTAGTACAAATATTTAGATGGAGTTGTTTTTAAGTATGACTTTTAGACTTATTTTTTAAAGTTTCTTCATGCACTAGTGACATTCCAACAAGCAACACTATGAAATTCAATCTCTCTAATTGGAGTTTAGATGTATTACCTACGATTTTTGTGTGCATTTTATTGCCGTTATTTTTATACTTTGCTCTTTGGCTTTTAATAACTGGGATACTAGGAACTATAAGAATGGTGCAAAGTAAGAATTGGACACCTTGTGAAGGAAAAATTTTAGGATCAGAAATTAAGTCTAAAAATTTTCCTGATGAAGGAGGTGGAGTTGACGTATTATATGCAAGAATAACTACGTACGTTTATTCAGTCAATCAAAAATATTACCTATCAAATCAGACTTTAGCATCAGATTCTTTATACGCAAAAGAGTATTCCTCAAACAAGAAGAATAATACTCTAGATCATTATGAAAAGCTCTTAAAAGAGCTTAATTCGGGAAGGAGTATCGAAGAGGTGAAGGGCGAATTGGTACAAGTATATTATAATCCTAAAAATCCAAATAGCGCTTGCCTTGACAATAGCTTTAAAAAGCAAATAGTATTGCCGCCTATCTTTATGAGTTTTGTGTTATTAACAATACTTTGCTATATTATTTTTAGCTTGTTGACACCTATATTAGCATAAATAAAAAGATAAGGAAAATTTCATAATTGCCCTAAATGAATAAGGTGTTTAACTAAAATAGAGTAGTAGTAAATGAGCTCAAAGATACCCACTGTTAGGCAAACAAATTGGTTTTCAATAATTCCCCATATAGGTGTTATGTGGGGAGTAATTTTATTATGGCAGCAAATAGCTCCTAAAGAATCATTATTTATGGGGCTGTAACGTATTTAATACTTTCTTTTTCCCTAAGAAATTTAATTCCTAGGGATCATAGAAAAGGAATAAAGAATAACAATCAGAAGAATTTTTTAGTAGCCATTGAAAATTTTAAAAAAAGCTATGTTTTCTTCAAGAAATATGAATGGGTTGATACCTATCGTTTTTTGACCTTATTAAGTTCTTCAAATATGTCATATCGGGAGATGACATTAGCTAATATAGGTTTTTGCTATTCTCAAATTGGCGATGGCATACAATCTAAAACATATTATGAAAGAACTTTAAAAGAATTTCCAGAAAGTGAATTAGCACGAGCGGCATTAAAAATGATAGCTTCCGTGGAGAAAAACGGACAAGAGTAAATACATAAAATCTTATCAGATCCCTTGTCTAAAAGCAAATACAACTAAACTTCCCTATAAACCGGGTATTTTAAAAACGGGAAGTGCAGTACATTTATCCTTTAATTACAATAAAGCATAATCAGTGTGAATCTATTAACCAAATGAGAAATAAAATTCTGAGTTTACTCTTTGCGATGGTACTGTTATTTGCTTGTAAATCAGTAAAAAGCACCTCGAAAAACAACGAAAATTTAAGCATGAATTTCATTGAGATTTCAAAGGTAATACCTCCAGGAAAGTTTGAAGAAATTCAGCGTTTTTTATTGAAGAATGGCGATAGAAGAACGTATCGAAATTTTGATAACCATAACCCTCATTATACATTTTCAAATTGTGAGGTATTCCTTGGAGCCGATATAGGACAACGCAATAGCAACAATAATCCTGCGATTTCAAATTTTAATCAACTTACGATAACCGATTATGATTCCGCACTTAGATATTATGAACTCATTATCGTTAGAAAAGGAGATTTAGAAGCAGAGAAAGCGTGGCTTAAAGAAGGAATGGAAGAGGAGCAGGTGTATCTTGTAGATATTTATGGGAAAGGCTTAGTCTTGATGAAAAAGAACTTATCCGTTTATGTAGAACAAATTGAAAAGGAATTAATGGCAGATACCAAGAAATAAATAGCTTCGCTACTAAAGTTTATCTAATTAATGGTAACATTTTTTGCGAAAAAATCACGACCTAATGCTAAGGTTAAAGTATAAAGAATGCGTTTGTAAACACTTAAAATCATGAAATAAACTATTGTTTTTATTGTACTAATGCTATCATTACTTTTTAGTGCTAGCCAAGAAATAGAAGTAGGAGGAGAAATTATATTTAAAGAGGCGTAAAAATGAACATATTTAAAAAATTACTTAGTAAAAAAAATCTCATGAATAAAAGACATTAGCGTCTTAATAAGTAATAGCTATAAAGGACTGAACAGGATAATACGATTTTCTAATGTAATGTTTTACCTATATTTACTAAATCTGTAGCATATTTAGTAGTAAAACGTTAAAAATTGGTTGATTGAGAAAAAATGAATTAAGCAAAAACAGTATGCAACCCATCGTTTAAATGTAAACATAAATTGAATTAATTAAACCTTATAGAGGTCAGTAGTTAATTACTTATTAATTCAGCTTGATTGATTTTATCATTATTGACCATTTTAACAATAAGATTATTGAATATTGTAGCTTTACTTTGAGATCTGTTTATTCTAAAACAAAATTCATTGAAATATCTATTTAAATTATTGTCACTAACCCAAGAATAAGTTGTTCTTATCCAAGATTTAACCTGATGTATCATTGTATGAAGCGCTTTAAAATTTAACCCTCCATTACTTTCTATTTGTGTGATGTCGTAAGCCTTTGCAATAGGACTATAGCCTCTCCATTTATCTGTAGTAATCTTTGCGTTTCGGCTGATATGGTTGACAAAAATATATTGTAAGGATTGTGCTGAAAAATCATCTATTTTCATAGCATACATTCTTTTTACCTTTCCATTTTCTGTAAGCTGAACAGCTGTAACCGCCTTCTTTTTCTTAGCATTGTAGCTTCTGCCAACTTTTGTTTCTTCTCTGCCCCCTAAAACAAATTCATCTACATGAACAACTCCGTCCATAGGATTATTCCCACTCGAAGACATAGCTTCTCTGACCTTAAGCATAAAAAGTCTAGCTGTTTTTTCTGTTACTCCGTAACGTACTCCCATATAACTTGCAGATAAGCTTTTCGTGCTTGTAGCCATCTCAAAACAAATAAAAAATGCTTTGCGAACACCAAACTTTACCTTGTGAAATAAAGTATCTGCTGTTGCGGATTCTGTATGTCTACAAATATTACATTGCCTAGAGAAATCAGCACGTGTTTGACAGGCTATATGATTGCATCTAGAACATTTAAAAGGGGTTTTAGACTTAATATTTGCTAAATATTCTTTGCAATCATTGTCCGTTTTGAAGCAATCAGAGAACTCTAGAAGATTTTGACCCTTGAAAATATCCATAATTTAATATATTTACTGAGTATCAAGATACGAAGTTAGCTACTGACCTCTAAAACCTTAAATAGTAAACCAAACTGAAATGACACATTATAAAATTACGATTATCACCTTATTATCAACATTATTAATGACTTCTTGTTTAAGTACAGAAGAGAAAAAAATAAAGGCAGAGGAAGAAGGAAATGCAATGGTTTCCATTAAATCGAAATTAATAAAAGGTGCTGGAGATGCTTTAAAAACAGACGGAAAGGAAGCTTTAGAATCTGCTAGTGAAGGTATTGGAGAAGCTTTTAAAGGCTTAACTACGGGCTATGATAAAAGTATCAATCAAGCCAAAGTACTTTCGGACTCTATTTTTTCTAAAACCTTCGAAATAGGGCGTACTGAAAAAATTTATAGTGATACTACTAATATTAAAAAAGTAACGGTTTATCTAATCGCGAACCAATCCTTTGATCGTAAAATTAAATTGAAAGCTTATGATCAGTCAAAAAGAGAAATAGGCAGAAGTACAAAGAAAATTACAATAGAAGAGGATGATGCGCTGTTCATTGATTTTGAATTTGACAATAGAACTCCTTTATTACAAGCAGATTATTTTATAATTAGTCACAATTAGGAGCAAAAAACGCTTCATAAAGACCACCACAGTATAGTATTCTATAGTGGTAATTATACCGTAGGGTAGTTACTTATCCTAAATGAACTGGTCTTTTAAGGACTGTTTTATTAAAACCTATAGTTTATAAATTTTAGATAAAAAAATATGAAAAAAATAGGTGTTCTTTTATTGTTAATTGCGTTTGTTGGTTGCAATGAAAATCCATCAAATCTTTCAGATTCAGAACAATTATTATTTAAGAAAGTAGGTTTTGATGCTGAAGTTTTCAATGAATTGAAGCAAAGTATAACAACGGAATTTACTCAATTTGAAACTGCAGAACCAGGTTATTCTGTTGGAGAAAAGGGGGAGAAAATAAAATTGGGTCTACAAGAACAAAATGGTATTTCATTTAAAGTTTTGGAAGGACAATCTGATGCTATTATTTTGAATACTAAAAATAAACTTTTTAAGAATGGTTATTTAATTTTCTTATCTGAAAATGGCTATACAAGCCCTTCAACACTATCCATTATAAAATCTACAGACCAATTTGATATTCTGAGGATTCAGAAAACAGATGGGATTAATTATGGTTTAGAAAATTCAGATATTATAGCCAAACTCAAAGAATGGGATGATCTGTATGGTATTGAAATATTAGGTGCGGATTATGATTGGGTAGATTTAACATTTAAAAGTTCAATTCCTGATGCGTCCTTATTTGCCCAAGAAGTGTATGATTTTTGCCCAGATTCAGTAGACCAAGGAGTAGGCGAAATAGAAATACTTGAAGAAATGATTGTGGAATACAAAAGACTATTCCTATGGTGGGATTAATGTCTTAAGCTAAAAGACGTTTTTAAATAAAAATATTAGAAGACAATTTTCCAATTTCAAAGTAAATAGCAACCAGCTCAAATTTGGGAATATTTGACGCATCCAAAATATACAATAGAATTTACAAAAGATCTTGTTATCATCACCAAAACCATTTTTACTAGATTTTAAAAAGGGAGAATTTTATGTAGTCATTACAAAAGGAGTAGATGAGCTCACAGCCCATTGGAGTTAAAAGTATATTAGTTTTCGGTTATATTTGCTATGATTAAGCATTCTTTAAAGGCTAAAATAACCGTTGCAACCATCTTATTTATAGCATAGTATTATGACCTTAAAATCCAATCAAACAGCAATAGTAATGTTAGGGGCAAGTGGTGCGGTGGGTACAGAAACCTTACAAGCGTTACTTCAATTAAAAAACATACCCCAGTTAACAATACTGGGCAGAAGTCCCATACCAAATGTAAGCGGTGCAACCGTGCAGCAGCAAAAAATTAATATCATGGATGTGAGTTCTTACCAAAATTATTTAAAAGGCCATACGGCAGCTATTTGCACCTTAGGGGTTGGGGAGCCTTCAAAAATTAGTAAAGAAGAATTTATAAAAATTGATAAAACAGCGGTACTAGATTTTGCTGTAGCATGTAAAAATTCTGGTATCAAGCATTTTGAACTTTTGGCTTCGGTAGATATCAATCCTAAATCAAAATCTTTTTACCTCAGAGTTAAAGGCGAGTTAGTAGCGGAACTAAAAGCGTTAAATTTTGATCGCTTAAGTATCTTTCAACCCTCCATGATTCTAACGCCACATAACCGTTACGGAATTGCGCAGGCTATTTCGTTAAAAGTTTGGCCACTTTTGAAGCCTCTATTAATGGGGAAGTTTCGGAAATATCGTGGAATTCCTGTACGAGTTCTAGGACAGGCAATAGCAAAAAATATTTTTATAAAAGGTACATCTTTTGAACTTCTACAATGGGATGAATTTTATGCCCTAGCAGAAAAGGAGTAATTGGGCTATTAAGCTATTAAGTCTATGAGTCCGTTTAAAAGCTATTAATAATATCCTATACTTAATATGATGAAATTTAAATTAGTGTGTATTTTTCTTATCCTCCCATTTTTAATTGTTGCTCAAGATGAATCTGAAAGTATTGAGGCTATTATAAAAGAGTACCAGGAAAATTATGCGAACCATAGTGAAGATTTTTCAATCAAATTAATAGATGTAGACAATGATAGCGATTTGGATTATATTTTTAGTTTCGGATGCGGTGAAGGTAATTGCTTGAGAGTTCACCTGAATACTAATGGCGCCTATAAGAAAGTGATAGACGAGTTTGGAGTAGTAAGCATCGATTTTATGGATTCAAAAAATAATGAGGCTTCAAAACTTATTTTAAATTCAGTAACCAATCATTGTTGCGGAGAAAGTCCTTTTGGTTCTCATAGAGTTTTTTATTTTGCTGCAGATGAAGTTCATCTTAAAAATAATTATGTTTCCTACAATCACGATGATTATAATGATGAAGATAATTATCGGCTAGAACTATTACCTGCATATTTCCTAGACGAGGCATATGAAGTGCGTATTACGACAGACAATTATAATGTTCGGTTTTCGGCAGATTTAAATAGTCATCATGCAATTTTTACGTGTGAAGAGCAAACAAATATTATAACAAAATTATATAAAGGGGCCGTGGTCAACGTTTTGGCAGCACATAGAGGGAATGATCATGAGGAAAGAACCTGGTTATATGTAGAAATCTCAAATGAAGCCATAAATGATGAAGCATGTTCATCTCCTATATCTTATGCTTTTGACCATCAAAAGTTGAGAGGGTGGATTAGCGATAAATATGTTGAGAAAATTTAATAAGGGGGTCTAACAAGAGAATAAACAAATACCTCTTTTATAATACTACTAATAAAAATAAAGGGTTCAAAAGACTCAATATTAGATGGCTGCAAAAAATATTAATCAGCCACTAATTTAAAAATTTAAAAATAAACCAAATAGATAAGCTTCAGCAATGAAAGAGGAAAGGAAATATACTAAAACGATAGTTCAATTTCAAAGTAAATATCAACCAGCTCAAATTTGGGAATATTTGACGCATCCAAAATATACCGTAGAATTTACGAAAGATCCCTGTTATCATAATCAAGTTAGTGCTTCTTTTACATTAGAAAAAGGAAATCAATGGATAGAAATTCATACAGGAGAAGACTGTGAAGGAGATGTGGTTCAATGTAAAATAATAGAGAGTACCACCTACAAATGCTTTCGTACTGTTCGTCATCAAGCAGGAATAAAGAACACAACAATAATTAAGCTTGAAGAAAATAAAGAAGGCACAATCATTACCGAAACACAAAAATTCTCCTTAAGTGCTAGAAAAATAAGACCAATTAATATAATGTCATGGATAATGCTTGGCACGGGTCTATTGACAAAATTTTCTTTCAAACCAGAAGATGATTCCTATTGGTTTGAACATATGGAACAAAAAATAGGTGATGTATTAAGTTAAAAGAGAAGAAAATAATGGAATTTAAATTCAGAGATACAAAAGATAAAGCAGTGTTTACCTGTAATCATGTTCTAAAAGATGGTCATCCAGTTTTATCTGTTACTCATGACAGTGATGGAGACTGGCAATTTTTATGCGGAAAAAATAGCCATACAGAAGAGGATGCTAAAATTATTTCTTTAGAGAATGCAGTAGCATTAGATCCTACCGTAAACCAATTATTTGAAATGCCAGTAGGAGTAAGAGCTGAGCGTAAGGCAATTGGAGAAAAATGGAATCCTTTTAGAATTGGATAAGACACAAGGATAGAATACTTATTACGTAATCAAAATTGGGAATGAATAAAGCAGTTAAGACTATTTTAAAGTATGTGTTAGAGCTTCTGATTGTAGCTTTTGGAGTTTTTTTAGGTTTTTATATTAGTAATATTAACGCCGAGAAAGAGACGAAAAAGGACACACAAAAATCTATAAATAGTATTATAGAAGAACTAGAGAATAACCAGAAATTGATAGTAGAATTTATTGAATACCACGAAAATATAAAGGTTCAGTTGGATAGTGTTTTGCCAACAATGAATGAAGAGGATAAATTTTCAAGATTTTATATGAATGATAAATTCAAACATAATCAATTAAAAGGGTGGATTGGTTTCCAATATGCAAGGCTTGAAAATACGGCTTTTGAAAGTTCAAAAATTAGTGGTGTAATTAGGCATTATGATATTGAGTTGATTCAAGAAATATCAAAAAGTTATACTTATCAACAAACCTATATAGATTTCGGCACATCAATTTTAAACAAAGCGATTGCAACAAACTCATCTACCTCTGTATATGATTTTTATGGAATTATAGAATTAATGACTTCAGATTTACTCAACTTAGAGAAGCGTTTATCTAAAGAAATGATGCAAACAATTAAAGAATTAAAAAAAACTCAAAATACGGAGTAAAAAATTTGTACCACGCCTTTTTTAGCGTTTAACACTTATAATACAAGGGTTTTTAATACACTCCGCTTGTTGTTTAATATAGTGTAGCCACGCTTCTTTAGAAGAGATAGCTCCAAATTCATCCCAAGCAGCTCCGGTATAATAGGTAATTGTATCTTCAGGTTTTGGTTTGAGGATACTAACCACATGATTGTTTATTTTTTCAATAGACGCAATGTCACTCGCTACGGTAATGAAACCAGTACCCAGATTTCCTTTGCCTTCTCCTAAAGACTCCCAACTGGCTAGCCAACCCAAATCTTGTTCAATTTTGGTATCTGAATCCTTACGTTGTACAAAACTTATGGCGGGTGCATAGCCTAGCGCAGCAATGTCATTAGAATAACTACTTTCAATTCTATTAAAATAGTGGCCTGCATCCAATGTTACTCGTTTGGTTTCTATAAGAGTATCATTTAAAGTCCACCCTGTAAATTTCAATTCAAAAACGGTACGAATAGGACCGTTTGCGATGATTTTCCAATCATAAAAAGCATTTGAAAAATAAAGGGAATCGTTTGCTAAAAGTCCAGTGCCGCCACAACCTTGATTTTTTCCAGAGTTGTAATGATCTGCTCCATAACCAGTATCCACATGATAACTTTGCGAAGGGGCATACCATTTTTCGGTAAGGAAATCTGGAGTACGCTTACACCAAACATCCATAGCAATCCCTGTACCTTGTTTTAGCGCTCTCTCCTGGCCATAAAAACGATACCCAATAAAATCATTTTCCCAAGTAAAATCTTCCATACCTTCTTCTGTAGGCATGTAAGTAGCATATACTTTAGATGTAATTAAAGAATCTTTCTCTATGATGTAAAGTTCAAATTTCTTTTTTTCATTAGGATCAAAATCAGTCTGAAATAAAAATTCTTCAGGAACTCCATCTTCATTATAATCGATAGCTTGAGTACGAAGTAAAGTATTACTTTTTAGATCTTTTATCTGAATTAACTGTAATCTTTCAATAGGAAAATTTGCTTTAATTACTGCTGCAGAGAGTGTTATAGTTTCATTTTTTCTGATCATCGAAATAGGATTTTCTATTTCAATCTGTAGATAGGAATCTTTTTTGGAAGATAAGCTTTGGCAGTAGGTAACTTCTAGTGCACTCAGTAATAGAAGGAAAAATAAGGTTGACTTCATAAAAACTTTTTTACCACATTTAAGTTTCGAGGTATGAATATAGTCTTTTATGATTTTACAGAAGATGTTTAAAAATTACAATTTTTGAGGATATTGTTTATAATCTTTAACTATTCCTAGAACGAGACACTTTATAATGATATATCTTAGGGGTGTACTCTTTTACCTACAAAAAAATAACAATATACGTTTTGTATTGGTGTTATTGCTAAGGGCAGGGTAAGGAGTTAATAGAATTAAAAACTACATATTTAACGTAAAAAAAACCAGCATTAAATGGAATTCAAAATAGTTTTAACAGACGAAGAATTTGAAGCTACCGACAATCTTATTCAAAAAGCATATCATTTAAAAAAATTAATAGATGAAGGAGACTATACGCACATAAATAGGGTGAAAAAGCATAGTTTTATTAGGGCTTACGGCAAAAAGGATTTAGATCCTATCATCACATGTTCGGCTATTATTAGCTCTAAAAAAGAAGAGTTGCCAAGCTCAGATATATATGACGAAGAAATAGCAGCACTACTAAAAGCAAAAGAGTATGTTGCAGAAGTTTGTCTTTTAGCAGATTGCAGAAAAATTCCAAGATATAATGATCTACTCAATTTACTTTCACTCCTTAGTTCAGAAAGCTTAAAGAGGGGAGTAACTAATGTAATTCTCTCTGTAAACCCAAAATCATGCAATTTTTATGAAAGTTTTTTTAATTGTACCAAACTCGGTATTGAAAAAGAATACGAAAAACTATCAGAAGCTCCAGCACAATTAATGTATTGTGATTTAGATTTAATAGACTCTGAAAATTTCCCAAATTTATTTAGGCAAACAATATATAAATATTACCATGCATAAACAGACAATATCAAGATGCTTAGACAATCTATCTGCGAGTAAAAATATAGTCTATCCTGAAAATACAGAGGGGATAAAAGAGGTTATAACTTATTGTAAAGAGAATACGTGTAGTTTTTATCCAGTTTCATCAGGTAATAATTGGGGGTATGGGAGTAGTTTTCCATCAGATGAAAATACCCAGATTGTAATGAACTTATCCAAGATGCCAGGGGTAATAAACTTTGACGCGGATGAAGGCTTGCTGACGTTTGGGCCTGGGTTAACCCAAGAAAAACTCTATAATTTTTTAAAAGCTAATTCTTATGAATATATGGTGCCAGTAACAGGTGCAGGGCCAGAGGCAAATATTATGGGTAACGCTTTAGAACGGGGATTTGGAATAACTCCAATTCATGATCATGTAGCATCCGTACATTCTTTGAAAGCCATTTTACCGGATGGGAGCACTTATGAATCTCCCTTTGCACAATTAGGGTTATCACAATTAGATAAGCATCATAAATGGGGAGTTGGCCCTAATTTCGATTATATATTCTTTCAATCTAATTTTGGAGTTGTTTATGAGATGACCATAAAACTAGAACGTACACCTGATAAAATTGTGATGTTTATGATGTCTATTTCTACGGATGACCTCAACGATTGTTTATTAAAATTAAAGAAAATAAAAGAAACCTATAAAGGGTTTATTTCAGGTATTAATCTTATGAATACCCGAAGGATGTTAGCGATGAAAACTAATTATCTTTTAGAAGAACAAGGGTATTGTTCAGAAGATAGACTACAGTTATTAAAGGCAAAGCACCGGTTAGAAGATTGGACTGTGATGGGAGCCATTTATGGACCAAAAGGTATTAGAGCTACTATTCAAAAAGATATAAAAAGAGCTTTAAAAGGTATTGGAACAAAAAAACGTTTTATTTCTTCAGACAATATCATATTAAATAAAAGTTGGCTAGGCAAGCTATTTGTTGCTTCAGAAGACTTAAAAAAAATAAAAGAAGGCTTCTCTATTTTAAAAGGTAAACCTTCTAGATACCCACTTAATTTAATATATTCTTTGTCTGAGATACCCGATGAAGATAAAAAATACAATCCTTTAAAAGACCAAATAGGTATCCTATGGTTTGCACCAGTTATACCCTATAAAGTGCATATTATAAATGAATATATGACAGGTATCTATAAAATTTTTGAAGCGTTCCATATGGAACCGATGGTAACTTTAACCATTCAGAATGAAAATATTATAGCATCTACAATACCAATTTTATTTAAGAAAACAGAAAAGGAAAAAGTAGAGAATGCACATAATTTATATAGAAATTTGCTGAAATTTTCTCTAGAATTAGGTGTCTATCCTTATCGATTACCTACCATTTTTCAAAAGGAATATGTTGATCGCTTGAATTGGAAGGAGAGTCTGGCTTTTAAATTAAAAAACAAACTAGACCCAAATACTATATTAGCTCCAAATCGCTATTCAAAATCAGAATTAGAAACAAATAAATAACTTTAAGGTAGAAATCTATACCTCTCTTTTGAGATATGGTTTGTAGGTCTTTAACGAATTAGAAAATTAAGGAGTAAATTTTAGCTATATTGGTGTGGAGAATATAGAACCTATAAGCCGCAACAGTGCCTGCTCTATATGTTATAGTTAAGTCAGAAAAATAATAACCATGTACATGAAGTCAATTATTGCGTTTCTTATAATTTTTACTTTAAATGTACGAAGTATAACTGCCCAAGAAATTTTTCTAGATTCATATTATATATGGGCTAAAAGTGGTTTAAGCCTAAGAGCATCTCCAGATAAAAATGCTGAAAAAATAACTATAATTCCTTATAGATCAGAAGTTAGTTTAATTTCTCGTTCAAATGAGACGTTGACGGTTAGTGAATTTCCAGGCTTTGAGTATACTTCTAATTGGGTAAAAATAAAATATAAGGATCTTGTTGGGTATTCTTTTCTGGGATATTTAGCTAAAATTAAACCTCCAGAAATTTCTGATCTTGTTGACTTGCAAAATTATTTAAATGATAATTTCACTAAAACCAACACAGAAATTATTTCTAAATATGAGAACTGTCCTATGGAAAATGAAGCTTGTATTATTTCTGGAGTAACTAGTTATAAAGAAGGCATTAGTTATAGTTTTTGGAATGGTGAAGCAGGAGGGTCAGAAACAGTGAGTATTCCTAATTTTAATATTTTACAAGCTTTTATATTAGCTAGTACTTTCTGTCCTAGCTATACCGCATACAAAATAGAATATTTTGAAAATCCACAACCAACTATACTAGTTTATAGAGATACAGCTGGTTGCGATTTTTCTATAACAGTTTTAGGATCTGTTGCTATTATTCATTGGTCAGGAGGCTGTTAATTTTTAAATTAAATGGGTTTTAATTCATATGTATTATAGGTATATAAATCGATGCTATAATACGCTATAAAAAAAGAAATAAAAGGAATGAATGTAGTTAAGAGAATAGGAAAATTGGTGTTGTTTATTATTTTAATTCCGCTTACTTACCTAGTAGTCTCCTTGCTTTTATCAGCGCTAACAGTGGATAAAAAAGAAGCTAGCGTACCTTCCCATAGTTCTATCTATTTAAGTTCGAATGGAGTTCATTTAGATATTGTACTAGAAAAAAAAGATATTAATACCTTAGTGCTGTCTGGACTAAAACACACAGCGGGAGATAAATTTATGTCATTTGGTTGGGGCGATGAAAATTTTTATTTAAATACTCCTACTTGGGGTGATCTGACTTTTAACAATGGATTCAAAGCGTTATTTTTAAAAAGCGCTACTTTAATGCATATCACTAGGTTTAAGGAAAAACAAATAAATTGGATTGAAATAAAAGTAAGCCATAATGAATTAATTAAATTGAACTCTTATTTAGAGAAATCATTTCTTAAAGATAATACAGGTTCCAAGACCTTAATAGCCTATAAAGGATATGGTAGTAATGATGATTTTTATAAAGCAAACGGAAGTTATTCTTGTTTTAAAACGTGCAATAGCTGGGTGAACACAGGATTTGTAGAAGGCGGTATGAAAGCTTGTTTTTGGACGCCTTTTGATTTTGGATTGTTACATAAATACGAGTAAATTAGAAGTACGAATAATGGGCAACATTTAAGAATGATAAGGAAGTCCACAGATTTTTTTGAATTAATTCTAAAAGAGAAAAGTTAAAACAAAAGTTAGAAACAGGAATCTTTATGAGTCTTAAAATTGTAATTTTTTAGAAGTCATTTTTTAACAAACGGACTGTCTTATGAAACACACCGTTAAAATTAAGTTTATGATGAAAAGAGTTTTTTTATTAATGGTGTTATTTTCTATTCTTGGACTAGTTAAAACCTATGCCGGTTGGTATCAATGTTACAATTATAAAGGAACTGTAGGCAACTATCCTATTACACTTTCTATTCAGATTACAGAAGGTTTTTTTGGAGAAAAAGATAAAGAGATTTTTGCTATTAATGGTGTTTACAAATATGACCACTACAATAACCCTATTCAATTAGAAGGTGTTTTAAATTTAAAAAACAATAAAATTCAACTTTTTGAAAAATTTAATGATGCACAAACGGCAACTTTAGAATTCAATTTTTCTGAAAATATAGTTACTGGAACATGGACAAGCTTACAAAACCAAAAGACATTACCCTTAAATTTAGAATACGTTTCAAAACTGATGGATACTTCTGATGCAGATGTCTTTGAAAACATAGAAATTTTGCAACTAAATGCCCTTAAAGACTATTATTTTATGGGGGTTTATTCTAAAAAAGAAGCTGCGTCTGTGAGGGCTAACATGCAGAAATTAAAAATAATGAATAAACATGATAATTCCGTCTTTCAAATTATTGATTTTAAAGATTTAGAGTATAATGTAGGCAATGTCATTACACTAATATATCAAAATATAGAAGTTAATAATTTAAGTGAAAATAAGATAACCGTTTGGTGTGATGTTGGAAGAATGGGAGGAGTGTTTACGATTCAATTTGATAATCTGAAAAACAAGTTTATTTCAGATTATGATTTAACTATAGATGGACCAAACTAAAAGACTATTGCCTATGAAAAATGAAGATAAAGTGAAGTTAGGGGCTTAAGTATTTAGGCTTTATGATTTAAGTCTATCTGTACTTAGACTCGTAGCAATACATTGAACAGGATCTATTTAAAAAATAAAAAATTGAAAGCCATAATAATTTTATTACTCACGATATTAAGTAGTTGTAATCAGCATAAATGCCCTGAGGGTATTAATGATTTGCCCATGTATGGAGAAGTTCCTAAATGTGATGAGCAACTAAAAATTGACACTGATTTTCTAAAGGAATGTGATAGCGTTTTTGAAAGTAGAAAAATTGCTGCAATCCATTACATTGATTTAGCTTGGGGTCATTTCTACGAAAATCAAATGGACTTATCAATGAGAAGGTTTAATCAAGCTTGGTTGTTGGATAAGGAAAATGCGGATGTGTATTGGGGATTCGGAAACTTGTTAGGGAAAAAAGGTGATTTCGAAAAATCTTTAGTTTATTTTGAAAAATCCCTTCGGATGAACTCCTCTAATGCAAAAGTATGGGAATCAAAGGCCATCAGTTATGGTCAAATATTTTATAAAACGAAAGAAATTACTCCGCTTAATAAAGCAATTGATTGTTTTAAAAAAGCATTGAAAATTGAGCCTAACAATGCGCGTGTTTCGGGTCAGTTAGCTCATGTGTATACTTATTTTAGTCAAAAAGATAGCCTAAGGAAATATATAGAATTAACAGATCAGCTAGATGCTACTATTATTAGGGAAGACTTACGAAAATTAATAGATTAAAATGTTAGTTAACCTTATGGGATTATAGTTTATTAGTCTGCATTTAAAGTTGGTAACTATCCTGTTTTTGGGAGGCCTATACGGCTCATATTCCTCAAAATAAACAAATTCACAGAAAAACCATCGATAAAATATCCGTTTTCGTATAGAGAATAGTGTAGAACTTCTATTCCGTTTACTAGATACGTGTAAAAGTTTCAATTTTGAAGTGTAAATTAAAAATCACTTTATATGAAACTATATACACTTATAGCATCGCTACTGTTTAGCTTAGGCATTTTTGCTCAAGAGCAGCCTAATACTTCAGATGCTAAGGTTTGGACCTTAGAAGAATGTATAGCTTATGCATTAGCGCATAACATTACAATACAACAAGCCAACATTAATAAGCAATTAACAGAGGTAGCTTTAATGGAGTCTAAATCTTCTCGTTTACCTAGTCTATCAGGGACAGCAAGTCAGAACCTTACCAATGGGAATACGATTGACCCTATTACGAGCGATTTTGTTTCGCAGCAGATAAACTCCACAACCCTTTCTTTAAATACGTCAGTAACACTATTTCAAGGCAATCAGATTAACAATCAAATTAAACAAAGTCAACTGCTCGTAGATCAGTATCAGTTATACGCGCAAGAGTCTCAGAACAACATCACCTTAAATATTACTGAGGCCTACATTCAATTGTTATATGCGAAAGGGGCTATAAAGATTGCAGAAAACAATGTAAGCACTTCTCAGAAAGAAGAAGAGAGAGCAAAAGCGCTTTTTGATGCGGGTTCCATAGCTATACGTGATTATACAGATGCTAAATCTCAAACTGCTACAAACAACTATAATTTAATTGCGGCTAAAAATACCTATGATCTACAATTACTGAGTTTAAAGCAACTTTTAGAACTCTCATCATCAGATAGCTTTGCTATTGTAGATGGGGTAGAATATTTGCCAGAGAATGTTCCTGAACTACAAGAAATATATGCAGAAGCCGTAGCTATACTTCCAGAAATAAATGCCAGTAAAACAAATGTTTTGGTATCAGAAAAAGCCTTAGATATTGCAAAAGGGGGATACTTGCCCACCTTATCACTTACGGGGAGTTTAGGATCAGGTTATACGTCTACGCAAGCTTTAAATTTTACCGATCAGTTTGATGGCAACTTTAACCAACGGGTAGGTTTGTCCTTAAACGTTCCTATATTTAATAAGAATAAAACAAAAGCAGCCGTTCAAGAAGCACAACTAAATATAGACAATGCCGCCTTGCAATTAGCGCAAGAAGAGAAAGACTTGTATGTGAAAGTAGAAACGGCGTGGAAAAACACTATAGCTACTCAGAGTCAGTTAAACGCGGCCTATATCGCCCGTAATGCGGCAAAAGAATCCTATAGATTGGCACAGAAACAATATGAATTGGGAGCATTGAGTACTACAGATTTAATCTTTAGTCAGAATACCTATACCAATACAGAACAAAATTACATACAAGCAAAATATTTAAACTTATTGTACCATCAATTATTACAATTTTATCAAGGAAACCAAATAAGCATTTAAACATATGAAAAATAATAAAACAAAAAAATGGATAGGAGCTACAGTTGTTATCGCGCTTGGTTTAGGAAGTTATTTCTTCTTTTTTGCTGGGACAGGTAACGCTGAAGTGCAGGTACTAACGGTAAATGCAACCAAGGGAGATGTTACGACAATGGTGACCGCTACAGGAACAATAGAACCCGTAAAACAAGTAGATGTGGGTACACAAGTATCTGGAGTGGTAGAAAAGATCTATGTAGATTATAATAGTGTGGTTACCGAAGGGCAACTTATTGCTGAATTGGATAAGACCACTTTACAATCTACATTAATCAAGCAACAGGCTAATTATAATAAATCGGTAAACGATAGAAATTATCAGAAGACTATTTATGACCGTCAGAAAGTATTGTACGACAATCAGGTAATTAGCAAATCTGATTATGATGAAGCCTTGTATAATTATGAGGTAGCTAAAAATACCGTTTCAGAAACTTATTCTGATTATCAGAATGCGAAAACAAACTTGAGTTACGCTAATATCTATTCCCCTATAAACGGAGTGGTATTGTCTAGAGACGTAGATGAAGGGCAAACGGTAGCAGCAAGTTATAGTACGCCTACCTTATTTACGATTGCCAAAGACTTAACAGAAATGCAAGTAGAAGCAGATGTAGATGAAGCAGATATAGGACAAGTAAAAGAGGGGCAGCGTGTAAGTTTTACAGTAGATGCGTATCAAGGTGAAGAGTTTGAGGGTACCGTTACTCAAGTCCGTCTTAACCCAACCACTACTTCCAATGTAGTGACCTATACGGTAGTTATTAAGGCAGACAATCCAGACTTAAAATTAAAGCCAGGCTTAACCGCTACAATTTCTATTTATACGGTAGAATTGAAAGAGGTACTTACGGTAGCGGCAAAGGCAGTTAATTTTAAACCGAATCAAGAATTGATGCAAGCGTATGAGCTGCAAAAAGGAATAACGCCTACACCACGTGCACAAGGTAGGAAAGCAGCTCCTGAAGAGAAGCCTGTAGTATTATGGGTGAATACCAATGGAAATATTAAGCCGCAGCCGGTTACCTTAGGCGTTAGTGACGGCGTAAATGTAGAGATCATAGAAGGTGTTACTGCAAATGATGTAATTGTATATCAAATGAAATATGCATCTGGGGCCACTACAGGAAAGGCAAGTGGAGATAGTGAGAGTCCGTTTATGCCTACAAAACCACCAGGAGGACGTGGAAATCGATAAAAGATAAGCGTATGAAAAAGATAGCCATACAAATAGATGATTTAAAAAGAGAATTTAAAATGGGGGATGAGGTTGTTCATGCCCTAAGAGGAGTTTCTTTTACGATAGAAGAAGGAGAATTTGTTACCATTATGGGAACAAGTGGCTCAGGAAAAAGTACCATGCTTAATACCTTAGGCTGTTTAGACCAACCTACATCAGGAAGTTATAAGATAGATGGGGTATCGGTAAAGGAATTGGACAAAGATCAACTGGCTAAAATTAGAAATGAAAAAATAGGTTTCATTTTTCAGTCCTACAATCTCTTACCACGAACAACGGCTTTAGAGAACGTAGAATTGCCATTGCTATACAATTCATCTGTATCAACAGAAGAACGCAAAGAAAGAGCCTTAGAGGCCTTAGGAAAAGTAGGTTTGTCAGAACGGTTGCACCACACACCTTCACAATTATCAGGAGGGCAACAGCAACGTGTAGCTATAGCCAGATCATTAGTGAATAATCCTATTGTATTATTAGCAGATGAGGCCACGGGAAATTTAGATACCCGCACTTCCTATGAGATTATTGCACTTTTTCAAGAACTGAATCGCCAAGGGAAAACCATCATTTTTGTAACTCACGAGCCAGATATCGCCTCTTTTAGTACGCGTACCATTGTATTAAAAGATGGGCAGATTATAAAAGACGAAAAGAATACCAACATTAAGAATGCTAAAGAAGAATTAGCAGCCATCCCAAAAGAAGACTGATATGAGAATTCTAAATTTATTAAAAATATCATTCAAAGCTATTATCTTAAATAAGGTAAGGGCTTTGCTGACCATGTTAGGGGTTATTATTGGTGTGGCTTCAGTGATTGCCATGTTGGCCATTGGTGAAGGCTCTAAACAGAGTATTAAAACGCAAATATCTAATATGGGATCTAATATGATTACCATAAGACCTTATGCAGAACAGAAAGGAGGAGTACGTTTAGACCGCAGTGAAATGCAATCGCTTACGCTTGATGATTATGAGAAAATAGCATCAGAATCCAGTTTACTTACCTATGTTTCTCCGCAAGTAGATGGTAGCGGACAAGTGATTAATGGCGCAGAGAACTGGCCTTCTAGTATTTATGGGGTGAATCCGGACTATCTGTCGATCAAAGTGTGGGAAATAGAAAATGGAAGTATGTTTACCAATGCTGAGGTTTCTTCGGCAGCAAAGGTTGCTGTTATTGGGCAAACGGTCGTAGAGAATGTATTTACGAATGGAGAAAATCCGGTAGGGAAGATGATTCGCTTTAACAATATCCCCTTTATGGTGATTGGCGTATTGGCTGAAAAGGGAGAAAATACTTTTGGTCAAGATCAAGATGATGTGGTTCTTGCTCCGTATACTACGGTGCAAAAACGTATTTTAGCGATAGACTATTTACAATCTATAATTGCTTCTGCCGTCAGTGAAGATCAATCTGCAGATGCCGTAGCTGAGGTCACTAAAATTATGGATGAAGCACATGGTTTGCAAAAAGGAGGCATTGCAGATTATGAAGTAAGTTCTATGGAAGAATTAATTTCTACTTTTAGTGCTACCAGTGAGATGCTAACGGTATTGTTAGTAGCTATTGCAAGTATCTCCTTATTAATTGGAGGTATTGGGATCATGAACATTATGTATGTTTCTGTAAAAGAACGCACCAGGGAGATTGGCTTGCGATTGGCAGTAGGTGCAAAAGGAGCCGATATCTTGATGCAATTTCTAATCGAAGCGATATTAATTAGTATTACAGGTGGAATTATTGGGGTAGTTTTAGGACTAAGCACTACTTTTATCATTGAAACAGTATTGCATTGGCCTACAAGTGTTACGGCATCGTCTATAATAATCTCTTTTGCGGTATGTGCCGTAACAGGTATATTCTTTGGATGGTACCCCGCACGTAAAGCAGCAGCCTTAGATCCTATAGCAGCAATGAGATATGAATAATAGATTTTTTAATATGCCCATAAATAATAAAGTACTACTACCTGTATTGCATGTTCTGGCATGGTTTATCTTGTTTAGTTTGCCTTATTTTTTACTTACGCTAGATGCTACACAAGATCAAGTGTTGTTAAAGACTTTTATACGCTCTTGGGTGCACTTGTTTTTCTATGGGATTATATTTTATATCAATTACCTGTATCTTATTGATAAGCTTTTGTTCTCCAATAAATTGCTTCAATTTATTGGCATTAACGTGATTATTATCGGGGTTTCTATTTTGTTGAGAGAACACTTAAAAGCTTTTTATTTTGACCAATGGCTGGACCTTAATAGCGAAGAGACTAGAAAAATGCCACGTAAAGAAATGTCAATCTATTTTAATATTATAGCTACCATCGTTCCTATAGCCTTCGCTGTAGCTTTAAAAACTACGGAGCGCTGGGTGAAGATAGAAAAAGCAACTAAAGAGGCGGCAACTTTAAAATTACAAACAGAGATTCAGCATTTGCGCTACCAATTACAGCCGCATTTCTTCTTTAATTCTTTAAATAATATATATTCTTTGGTAGACGTTGCACCAGAGCAAGCCAAATCTACCTTACATAGTTTAAGTAAGTTGATGCGTTACTTGTTGTATGAAACAAATACTAGTGTAATTGCTTTGAGTAAGGAAATAGATTTTTTGAAGAAGTATATAGATTTGATGGAGTTACGTACCTCAGATAAAACAAAGATTAGTTATAGTTTTCCGGTGGAAGAAACACAAATACAAATAGCGCCTTTGTTATTTATATCGCTTATAGAAAATGCCTTTAAACACGGAGTTTCGGCAACCCAAGAAAGTGAGATTAAAATAAGCTTGACTACTCAAGATAATTTGGTTATTTTTAAAATTGAGAATACAAATTTTCCTAAAACGACGACGGATAAAAGTGGTTCGGGGATAGGCTTACAGAACCTAAAGAAAGGTTTGGCACTTTTGTATGCCGATAAATATACTTTTGAGACGCAATTAAAGGATGGTATTTATAGTGTAGATTTAAGAATAGAAACCTAAGAGATGAGTGTAATTACCTGTATTATAGTAGATGATGAACCTATGGCACTAAATTTAGTGGAGTCCTATGTTTCAAAAACATCATTTTTACAACTTAAGAAAAAGTGTAGTAGTGCATTAGAAGCTTTAGACTACCTAAATGAAGAACCGGTAGATTTAATTTTCTTAGACATTCAAATGCCAGATTTAACGGGCTTAGAGTTTTCTAAAATGCTTCCTAAAAATACGCGGTTTATTCTTACTACAGCTTTTGATCAATATGCTTTAGAAGGGTTTAAGGTAGAAGCATTAGATTATTTATTAAAACCTTTTGATTATGCAGAGTTTTTAACTGCAGCAAATAAAGCGAAGGTCTGGTTTGATCTATCAAAAAAGCAAACGGTACCGGTATCAGTGGTGCCAGAATTAAAAGAGCAGCCAGAAAAAGAATTTCTTTTTGTGAAATCGGAATACAAACAGCTCCGTATAAAACTGGCCGATGTGTTGTATTTTGAGGGCTTAAAAGATTACATCAAAATTTGGATCAAAGACAATCCAAAAGCTATTTTGACATTGATGAGTTTAAAATCATTACAAGAAGAATTGCCCGAAGAAAGTTTTATGCGGGTACACCGTTCTTTTATTGTCTCGTTAAAGAATATTGAGGTTGTAGAGCGAAGTCAGATCCTCATAAATAACCAGCGTATTACCATTTCGGAGCAATATAAAAGTAAATTTTTAGACTATATAAATTCCAATTCTCTGAACCTATAATTTCCATTTCTTCTTATTTTTTCAAATGCATTGTAAAGTGCACTAGGTGTCTAGTGGCTAGTTTTAATATAAAAGGCAATGTTTTTTAAGGTTGATGTTAAGGAGGATTAGGAGTATCTAAAGTAAAGTATATGAAGCTATTCCGTAAGTTAAGAAGAAACCTGATTGCCTTAGGTAAGGTAAAATCTTATATCATTTATGCTTTAGGTGAAATTGTATTAATCGTAATAGGGATCTTGATTGCGTGGAAAATAGGCGACTTAAATGAAATACGAAAAAACAATATAGTAGAGCAGAAGGTGTATGAAAGTTTAAATGAAGAGCTGAATACCAATTTGCGCATTTTAAATGGTTTGGTAGCCGAATATCCACGTGCCATAGTTCGGTTAGAAAACACTTTGAATTATGTTGGGTATACAGAAGATAAAATTACTCAGGGTACCAAAGACACTATCATCAATGTAGTAGATAAAGAAGTAAGTTTATTAGATGGCGCTATAAATTCCATCATCAATACTACAAAGTTTGAGTTTATAGATAGTGCAGATTTGAAAGATTTAATCATCATGTATCCAAATAAGATTCAGAATTTTAAAGAGCAAGATGCTAAGATTAAACTAATTGTAGCAAACCGACTCAAACCCGTTTTAGAAAAGTATATTTCGTTGGCAGATATGTTGCCCAATAATGATCCAAAATACGATAATATATGGAAGTATGGAGCCAAGTCTGATTATGTTGGTTTGCTATCCGATAAAGAATACCAGAATAGTATTATAGATCGCATGTTACAAACACAAATTCAGTTTGACCATGCAAAGAGCCTACGCAGTAAAACTAAAATTCTTATTAATGTTTTAGCGGAGGAATTAGACTAGCTTAAAAACAACTGTTGAGGTTTTACTTCAGATTAAGTGTGAACTAGAAGCAGTGCTAGAGAACAAGCATTCTTACTATCAAAAAATACTATATTGTCACTTCGAGTGAATGATGAAGTAGCGGTAGCGGATGCATAATTAATATCGAGAAGTTTTAGAGTAGCAAAAAGTTCTCGATACAATTTTCTACTGAAAATCACTCTAACTGACATTCCCGTGGTACTATTGAGGTAACGGGTGTTGTCACTTCGAGTGAATGATGAAGTAGCGCTAGCGGATGCATTATTAGTATCGAGAAGTTTTAGAGTAGCAAAATTTTTTTGATACAATTTTCTACTGAAAATCACGCGAACTGACATTCCAGTGGTACTATTGAGGTAACGGGTGTTGTCACTTTGAGTGAATGATGAAGTAGCGGTAGCGGATGCATCATTAGTATCGAGAAGTTTTAGAGTAACAAAAAGTTCTCGATATAATTTTCTACTGAAAATCACTCGAACTGACATTCCAGTGGTACTATTGGGGTAATGGGTGTTGTCACTTCGAGTGAATGATGAAGTAGCGCTAGCGGATGCATTATTAGTATCGAGAAGTTGTCGCGTTTCAAAAAGTTCTCGATACAATTTTCTATGGAAAATCACTCGAACTGACATTCCAGTGGTACTATTGAGGTAATGGGTGTTGTCACTTCGAGTGAATTATGAAGTAGCGCTAGCGGATGCATCATTCGTATCGAGAAGTTTTAGAGTAGTAAAAATTTTTTGATACAATTTTCTACTGAAAACCACGCGAACTGACAGTTGGCTTTTTAGTATTAAGTAGATAGTACAAAGTAATAAGTAAGAAAGTCTGATTGTTATTTTTAGTTGAATTAAGGAACGGCCTATCGAAAATTTGTCGTGAAATTTGAATTGAAATATCCGTGGTAATTTCAGGCTGTTTGAGCTTAACGCTAGGTTTTATTTTTCTTGATTGTTAAAAGCGAGTTCCTGAAATTCAGGAGATTGATAGAAAAATTTAGACTAAGTTTCGTCAGCCTAGATTTTCCCGCCTGCCTGCCGGCAGGTTTGGTTCTTTTTTTTATCGATGAAAAAAATGAACAGATAGTTTGGGTTAAGTTATTATTAGATAGTATGAGGTTCAATTTAGAAGTATAGCCATACTATAAGGCATTCAATTATATAAAAGCTCTTCATTCGAAGGGCTTTTTGATCTAAAAACACCAGAATAAAATTTAAGAATGAGATTAAAACAATCTTCCTAATTTATCATTAAGAGGAATGGTTAAATCAATAAACTCAAATTTTAAATTATGTGATTTTCCCAAAGGCTCAATCATTTTCCCTAACGATTTTCTATCTTTTGTGATATAAGCCTCAATTTTCCTATTATGAATTTGAGAGAATAACTTAATATCGTTGATTATAACTTTTCTTTGCTCGGATTCCCTTAATGTTTCATTTCCTTTGAGTTCTAAAAAAAAGCCACCTGCAATTTTAGCATCTGCATAATCAAATTCTAATAATCTAAATGCATTAAGTGAAAGTAAATTATCTGGGTTATCTCCAACAGCATATTCACTAACTACAATAGTGGAGAGATACATTTCTATTCCATTTTCAAGAAAGTATTCAAAATAATCTTTTGCATTTTGGTGAAACTCATCATCCGATTTCAATAATCGCATACAAAAAGAATTATCTAAAAGAACACTACTTATTCTCTTCATATTCCATCTGTTTTTAGGTCATCAATCCAAGCATCAACATTTGTAATTTTGCTTAAATTGACAGATGCTTTTTCAATCACTTTTTCTAAAAGCGATTTATTAAAAACCGGTTTGTATTGAATAAACTCAATTAATTCTAAATCGGATAGTTTATCATCTTCAAGACTTTTTTTACCACGTACTTTAATTCCGAAAGGCTTATAAGTTTTTTTCTCACCATTCATTATCTGTTCTTTAGTAGCAGCAATTGTGAGATTACCATATTTATTGGTAGTTATATGTAAATTTGGATTTTTCCCGCCTTCTTGATAGATTTCACCATAAAGATAAAATTCACTTTCATAAAAAGTTGGTGCAATCATTATGAAATTTGTGGTATAATCTATAACCAAAGATGACTCTTTTGCAATCGAATTATTAAACTCAATTATATAACCATCTTTAACAGCCTTTTTTTGAAATTTATCAATTATGGATTGCCTTTTATAATCTAAAAAGTCTAAATTATTCCTGCTTTTGATTTCACTCGTTAATCCATTAAATAATATTACCGCAGTGATTGGTAAAAAGAATTTATGTTTGGCAGACCCTTCTTCTATGTCATAAGACATATGTGGTCGATTTTGTTTCTCTTTTCGATTTGGATACAAGAAGGATTCTACATCTGATATAAAGTCTTTTACTTCATTAATATCAATGTTTTTAGGACTTAAGGTATTATCCTTATTCGTCACTCTTAACTCTATGTAACCTTGTTCTTCCACGTTTCTAAAATACAAAATTACTGAATATAAAAAAAATACAGACAACAACCTGTATAATTAATTACTTTGGCTAGTTCTTATTTAGAAAATTCCTTCGGCATTTTCTCTGTCACGTTTTAGTTTACTAAATTAGTTGGTTAGCCACGGAACTAACCATACAGAAAACCGTTACCCCCTAAATAGAAAGAAATCATCCTTCATATACTCAATTTTAGCATCCTCATTCGTAATAATATAATCAATAGCAAGAGACGTAAATTCTTCTCCTTTTGCTGTTAAGGAAACTACCCCATTATCAATAAGAATCATATTATTTTTTTGTGCAAGTTCTACAACTGTCTTACTACGGACTTTCTGCCAGTTGATGTGTTCGTTGAGGTGATTAACATGGCGTTCTTCTTCCTCTTGGTGATTTTTTAAATGCAATAAAAAGGTAAGCAGGGAAACTTCTGTACGTTGTTGCCGCTCCCGATAGATTACCGCTATGACCCCTTTGCTAGGGGCAAATAAGTATACTAAAAAGAAGATAATACCTAACATGGTAGTTATAGAACCCGCAATGGAAGCATCTAGGAAATGGGCTAGCCAATAGCCAGCAATAGCTCCTGTAACCCCAAAAACAATGGCCAACAGTAACATACGCTTTAAATCGGTTGTTAGTAAATAGGCGGTTGCAGCTGGTGCAATCATCAAAGCAACTACCAAGATAGCCCCGACGGCATCAAAAGCTCCAACGGTAGTCACTGACGAAACCGTCATTAATCCGTAATGGATTATGGTAGGCGAAAAGCCTAACGAAGCTGCTAAACCAGCATCAAAAGTGCTGATTTTTAATTCTTTAAAAAAAGCAATAAGAAGGATAATTGTAAGTACTAGAATACTACCGATGATTACCAGTGATTTTGGGCCAATATCTGTCCCCCCAATAATCATACGATCAAAAGGTGCAAAAGCCAATTCTCCTAGAAGAACGGCATCTACATCTAAATGTACATCGTTTGCATTTTTAGCAATTAGAATAACACCAATACTGAATAGAATAGGGAAGACCAACCCAATTGCCGTATCTTCTTTTACTAAGCCTGTTTTCTGGATGTATTCAACGAGTACCACGGTTAGTATTCCGGTTAATGCGGCAAGTATAATGAGTAAGGGCGAATTTAAATCTTGCGTGATAAAGAATCCAATAACAATACCTGGGAGTATAGAGTGGCTGATGGCATCACTTATCATGGCCATTTTACGCAATACCAAAAAAGTTCCTGGAATAGCACAAGCAATGGCTACAATACTAGCAATAAGCTGAATTTCTATTTGTGAGCTACTCATCTTTAGCGTTTTGTTGGTTGTATAAATTAGATGCTACGTTAAAGCCTTCATCTGTTAAACTCCACATGTTCCCTTTGATGGTCACATAATTTTTTTGCACTAATTCCTTTAGAGTCTTAGTGGTATATCCTTGAAAATTATTTAATATTTTAATGGCATGTGGGTGCGAAATATTATCGTGAGTTTCCGCTATATGATACATGAAAGCTAAGGTTTTGTGTAACTCTAAATCACGTCTGTTTTTAATAATTCGTATTTGTTTAAAAAGTAAGCCACGGCTTGGAGAAAAGATAAAAGAAAATAGTACAAATACACCGGCTACAATAACAATTACCGGTCCGGTAGAAAGGTTGGTTTGGCTAGCACTAATTGCCGTACCAAAAACACCAGCAAACGCACCAAAAATTGCTGCGAGAATCACCATAAAACTCAAACTATTGGTCCATTGTCTTGCAGCAGCGGCAGGAGCTAGGAGCATAGCGCTCATAAGAACTACACCCACCGTTTGCAGGCCTAATACAATAGCGAGCACAATAAATGTGGTAATTAAGATATCTATAAATTTTGTATTGAAACCTAGCGTTTTGGTATAATCGGCATCAAATAATAAGATTTTAAATTCTTTCCAGAAGAGAAGTAAAATAATTAGGCAGATACCGGTTACGATAGCCATAAGCCAAACATCGCTTTCTACGAGTGTTGCTGCTTGCCCAAAAAGGTATTTATCTAAACCCGCTTGGTTGGCATTGGGTTGCTTTTGAATAAAAGTAAGGAGCAACATTCCAAATCCAAAAAAGAGGGATAATATTAACCCTAATGCGGTGTCTGATTTTAAATGCGTTTTTGTGGTAATTCCACGAATCCAAAATGTACCTAAGAGTCCGCTGATCAGTGCTCCGATTAACAACACGCTACTGTCTTTTGTTCCTGTGATTAGAAATGCAATAGCAATACCGGGCAATGCGGCGTGTGAGATGGCATCTCCTAATAGACTTTGCTTTCTAAGGACGGCAAAACTACCGAGCATGCCACATACAGCTCCTAAAATGGCAGTCCCTAACGTAATGGTTCTCAGGGTATAATCTGTAAAGACAAGTTCTATGTATTCTAATGGGTCTATGATTGTTTGTTTTAGTGGTTTATACTTCGTTTTTAGTGGTTAGTCTGTAGTGTTTGGCTTTTAGTATGTACTGTTCAAGCTTTAATTTTTGTTTTCAAGTGTTTTTGATAGTGCTTCTAATTTTTATTTTAACCACTATTCCTGCACACTAACTTTAAAATTAATGCCGTAGGTTTTGGTTAAATTATCATCATTAAAAATATCTTTTACGGGGCCTGTGGCAATTTTCTTTACGTTTAAAAAAGTCACCCAATCAAAATATTCGGGTACGGTTTGCAAATCGTGATGTACTACAATTACGGTTTTATTGGCTTTACGCAGTTCTTTTAGGATGTTGATAATGGCAATTTCTGTAGTTGCATCTACCCCTTGAAAAGGCTCATCCATGAAATAGATAGCAGCATCTTGTACTAAAGCGCGTGCTAAAAATATCCGTTGCTGTTGCCCGCCTGAAAGCTGATTAATTTGTCGGCTTTGAAAAGCAAGCATCCCTACTTTTTCTAAGGCCTCTAAGGCCGATTTCTTTTCTTTTTGTCCTGGACGTTTGATCCATCCTAGGCTACCATAGGTACCCATCATAACCACATCTAATGCGGTGGTAGGAAAATCCCAATCTACACTCCCTTTTTGTGGTACGTAGGCCACTAAAGAGCGTTGCTTGTTGTAGGGTTTGCCATAAATGGTAACGCTACCCGCTAAAGGTTTTAGAATTCCTAAAATAGATTTTATTAAGGTAGATTTACCTGCGCCATTGGGCCCAACTATAGCCATAAGCACACCTTCGGGGATTTCTAAATCGATATCCCAAAGTACAGGCTTGTAGTTATAAGCCACTGTTAAATCATCTACTTTTACGGCTATGTTTGTCATTTTAATAGGTGTTTAGCCCTGATAGTAGCGGCATACTTTTTTGATTTTTCTTCAAAAAAGATACAGCGGATAGCAGGAGATAGCTTCAAGATTTTATTATTTTAATGCGTTTACAATTGTATTTACATTATACTCGAACATACCGATGTAGGTGCCTTCAATAGAATCAGGATTTCCCAGTGCATCTGAATATAATGAACCGCCAATTTCCACATCGTGGTTTTTAGCATTTACCGCAGCTTTTACTGCCTCAATGGTACGTCTAGGCACAGAACTTTCTATAAAGATAGCTTTTACTTTTCGGTCAATAATAAAATCTGACATTTTTTGAACATCTTGAACACCCGCTTCTGTAGCCGTAGAAAGTCCTTGTAAGCCAACCACTTCAAAGCCAAAAGATTTACCAAAATAATTAAAAGCATCATGAGCCGTTACCAAAACACGTTGGTCTTCGGGTAGGGTTTGGATAATTTTATTCAGTCTTGTTTTTAGTGCTTCAAGTTTATTTAAATACGCTTCTCCATTGGCTTTAAAAACAGCCTGATGCTCTGGAAGCGCTTCAGATAATTGCTTCACGACATACTTGGTGGCTTCTTTCCAGTAGTCTACATTAAACCAAATATGGGGATCATAATTAGAGGCAAAGAATTCTGAACCAATTAAGGTGTTTTCGTCCAGTGCATCTGATAGGGCGATGGTTTTTTTATTTTGATGCGCCATTTTCTCAAACACTTCTACCAGTTTACCTTCTAAATGTAAGCCGTTATAAAAAATTATATCTGCTTCTGATAGTTTAGAAACATCGCCTTCACTAGCTTTATAGAGATGCGGATCTACGCCGCTGCCCATTAGGCCTTGGAGGTTAATGTAATCTCCGCCAATATTTTTCACCAAATCTGTAATCATAGAGGTGGTGGTAACCACATTTATTTTTCCGTTATCTTTCTTTTCTGATTTACAACTTATAATAGCAAGAGTACAAAGCGTAATTATGAGGTATTTTTTCATTCTAGTATTGAATATTTTTTGCTTAGTTTTCATTCACGTAAATTATGGTAGAAAAATCTTCGTTAAGTAATATGGTATTGTTATTTACGATAATTTGAGTCATTTTATTATTTATGAATTGTTTGGACACGGCGATAGCATTACCATATTTTAAACCATGCTGCGCACAGAAATCAAAAAACTCTTTATCATCACTCATTAGACGAGAAATAATATATGTTTTGCCTTCTATAGCTTTAGAAAGGGTTATGGAGGTATCTGTGGTGGTTATGATGCCGTTTTCATCAGGAATAGGATCTCCGTGGGGATCAAATTGAGGATTGCCTAGATACTCACTCATCTTATTGGCAAGCAAGTCGGAGGTTTGATGCTCCAATAATTCTGCTTCACGGTGAATGTCATGCAAAGACATATCAAACATTTTAAAGAGTAGCGATTCCCAAAGGCGATGTTTCCGTATCACATTAAGCGCCATTTTATTTCCTTTATCTGTAAGTTTTAATTTTTGGTACTTCTGGTAATGCAACAAATCTTTTAGCGCCAATTTCTTAGCCATATCTGTTGCTGCAGCATTAGAAATACCCAATTCTTTTGCAATGATACCGGGTTTGGTATCATTGGTACGCTTCGCATTTTTATATACGGCCTTTACAAAGTTCTCAACAGCTACAGACATAATGGGTTTACTTTAAACTATTTTTAAGTATACTTAAAAATTTATCAAATGTAACTAAAATAAATAGTTGGACAAATTATAAATATAACATTAAGAAAGGATTATGTGCTAAGGAGTAGGTGGTTGTGGAGGAATAAGGATTTGACTTAAATAAAAAGAGCGCCTCATGGCGCTCTTTTTTTAATCAGTATGGGGACTGTTTTATTTTTCTGTATAACTTTTCTTTAGTTTAATAATCCGCATGGCACTAATCACAACACCGATTGCAATTAAAATGTATAATCCGTAAGTATTAAAAAAGGATACATTTTGTGATGCAGCAATCTGGGGTGTCTCTGGATTGTAATAAATTGTAATTATATCACCAGCAGATTTTACAGAACCATAGATGGGAATGGCTAGAATCTCTACTCTGGTCTGGATGGCTTCTTCTTTTTTTGTGGTAAAGGTCACATCTGCAAAAGCGTTTGTTCTACCTCTGCGCCCAATACTTTTATGAATTTCTGTAATTGTGGCTTCTATTTCTACCCAACTAGGATCTATTTCTTGTGCTGCTACAGGCAGTGTAAAGCTTATGAATAGTAAAGTAGTTATTATAAATTTTAAAGGAATTGTCATGGGCATTGGAAGACTATTTACACGAAAGTGCTATTGCTTTAATTTCATCAACACTCATGGCTTGAGATGCTATCATTGTAGGGTATTGCGCTACCATTTTATCTAACATACAGGTACATAGTTCTTTTGCTTTTTCATCTGAAACAGCACCTTTATTTGCCTTAGCACAACTTGATACAAATTCGGTTTTTTCTTCATCTGACCAACCTTTAGGTTTTGATTCACCACAAGAATAGGTGGCTAATACGAGTAGGAAAAACATTCCGAAAGTGACGATTTTACTTTTAATTATTTTCATTAGGGTTGCTTTATTGTTAGGCTAAATATAGTGTAAATTCTATTGTTCTTTTAATTTTCAGCGTTAGGGTTACAATAATTACAAACATGTAGCCAAATTGATAGGCTTGTAAAGGATAAAATTTAAATCGTATTTATTTTTTTTAACGTTTAAAATTTACTGAGGCACAACTTCTTTCCATTCCCCATGTAGGGCAATATTTTCTGCTGATTGCCATAATTGATGTGAAATATCTCCATTTTTATTAGTTGAAATAATATCTTTCCAATGTTTGTCTCGCTCTATTCGCCATTTCAACTTAAATTCATCCGTAGGAATAAAGGTTCTAAAAAGTGGAGGAGGAAAACCTTCTTCTTTCCTACGTTTATACTCTTTTTTGCGGTAATCATCAAATGCATCTCCATTGGGTAAAGGTCTGTTCTTGTCCATATACCAAACTATAAACGATAAATTAGTATCAAGATTACCTCCAACGTGAAGCATATATTTAGAGCCTATAAGTTTATCTGGACGTTTTACATATAACATATCGGCGGTTGGTGAGCCTAAAGCTCCGCCTGCATGTAACATGCGAATACTTTTAAATTTCATAGTTATTGCATTATTCCATAAAAAACCAGGAAAAGTAATTAACCCATCATATCTGTTATAAATTACTTGTTTTAAAGGCATTGTAAAATAATAAATAGCAAAGAAAATTACCAAACCAATGGACGTAAGTAACAAAATGGTGTCTAAATAATCCCAATTCTCTTTATAGATCCAATCAAATAATTCGAAAATAAAAAAAAGTAAACCAATACCTCCAAAAATTAATGGAAAAATATGTTGAGGATCTTTACTAACAATATATGAATTATTTAAAAAAATAACATCTTCTTTTTCGCCTACATATTTGTCTTTATAATCTATGGGCTTCTCAGTTATTTTAAAGGGCATATAACCTGCCCAATAGTCATTTCTTTTTCTATTGGAAGGATAGGATACATGCGTAATGTCTCTTTTTAAACTCGTGTTTGGTTTTGCCATGTTTTATATTTACGTAGTTCGGTTAAGGGAAGATTTTTTACTTTTTTATTTTCACTAGTATTAAAAAAGGTTAGTCCTTGAGATTTTGGCGTAATTTTTATCCCCATATACCGATTATTGTTTCCGCCTCTTGCATATGGAAAAAAGACCTTCTTGTTAGAATCAATAGTAAGCTTAGCAGCATATATTAGTTCTGTTTTTGTATGAATTTAAGCTCAGTAATTTACATCATTTTTTTCACTTCTTCTTTTCATTAACATTATGATCCCTTGAGAGGACAGCTGATAAGCTGGGGTGTTTTATACCTGTTGTCTTAGAATTAGATATTAAAATTTATTACTACTACTACTACTACTACTACTACTACTACTACTACTACTACTACTACTATTTTATATCCCCGCCCTCCGGGCACCCCCTTCAAAGGGGGAATTGTTTGCGTTTAAAATCTATTTTTTTTGCTAGCTGTAGTGAACGATAACTACCACCCTCCAATGTTTTGTTGCCCATGTAGCCCTGTTTTTCCTTTACCATAACCTTCAAGCGTACTATAACCCTTTTATGCGTTCCTCATATACCTCTATTTAATTTCAGCCAAACTAGAATTATTTAATCATTAATAGTACGAAAAGAGTGTTTGCTTTAATGAAACAGGCATTTCCTATAACCCTATGTTTAAATGGAGTGCGTAAAGTGTTTATTTGTAATTAATTAACCTACTCATTACTCACCTTTACGTGCTAAAATTTTTAAACCCAAATGTCTAAGAAATCCTAATCGCTATTTTAAAATATTTAAGATAGTTATCATCTAGCATGCCGTTATATGTTATGCTTTATAGTATTTAGAAACCTATATATTCTATAAAGGTATATGGGTCATGATCGTATAATAAACAAGTAAACCAAATTATAAATAATCCTAAATTTTAAAAACAATGAAGAATTTTTTTTTAGTAATGACCGTAGCATTTTGTTTCTTAAGTTGTGATAACGATGATGGAAATGCAACAAACGAAAGTCAATGTAATTATGAAGGTTTATCCTATTATGATGTGGATAATGATGATGAAACATTAATACCAGAATCTAATTTAACAACAACTTATTATCCAAATAATAGTGGACCAGGGATTCCTGCAGTGGAAATTTACAAGACAGATGATGTTAGCATGGTTTTTACAACTGATGTTGTTACTCTTAATGCTACAGGTACAGGAGATTTAACAATAAATAATGGACAAACGACTACGGTTAATGTTATTTGCCAAAGAGCAGGAACTGCAGTAGGTGAAGAGTTTCGTTATGATATAACTCTTTCTGGCTTTGAAGTAGAATTTTGTGTGGTAATAGACGGAGTAAATCCGTAATTATTTTTTTATAGCTATTTAAAAATACTCTTAAAATAAAATTATGATAAAAATAAAATATAGTATACCATTGTTAGCTCTCATGTTTAGTTTTATAGGCTGTGATAATAATGATGATGAAACAACACCCACTACTGTGCCTACAGATGGTTTTACCTATAATACAACGTTTTATGAAACGGCAAATACCTATATAGATATAGATGATTGTGATAGTGATAATGATGGTATGCCAGATAGCTATACGTTCTTTTTTACAGATGGTAGAATGTTTGATAATGATGATAACGTAAACGGCTCCTCTGGCGATTATTTATATTCTCTAAATACTACAAAGTTGGTATTTTTAAATGTATTGGTTTCTGATAATCCAGGATTAGCAAATACAGGTATTGTTGCAGGAAATACATATATAGTTTCAAGCACAGAAGACTCTGTAATCATTCACGATGCGCAAATAGATGCATTATCTCCTTCTTTTATTGTAAATAGTGTAGCGTTTGGTATGGGTAATGAAAATATAGGAACATTCCATCTTCCAGGAACAGTAGTGCCTACAATTACTATTAACACGTTTAATTTTGATTTAAGTGATTTAGAAAATAGTATAATTGATGCTGATTATACTTTTATGAATACTTCGGGAGAGGTAATCACAGGTCACTATACAGGAACTTATGGTGTACTATTAGACTAGTGTATGAAAATAATCTTTACAATACTTAGTATAGCCGCTATTTACCTAGTAAGTAGTTGTAGTTCAGATGACGGTTCGAGTACAACGGGCAATACTCAGGAGTATTTTAAATATACTGTTGATGGTGTAGAACGAATTTTTGATAATGAGGTAGAAATACACATTGAAACAAGCAGTACTACTAATTTAATAAAGTTTGAATTTAATGCAAATGGCATATCGCCCAATACAAATGATTTTAGAAGAGTAGCCGGAACATTTTCTTTTCCAGATATGGCAACTTTTAATAGTAGCACCATTTACGACTGGGGGGTTAGTGATGGTGTTACTAAAGGTTTTTATTTTAGTGAAACTACGAGTACAAATCTTTTTTTTATTTCTCCTGATTTTAGTATAAATCCAATTACCGCTACAATTACAACAGCTATACCAACTAACGTAGGAGATTTTATTGAATTTTCATTTACAGGAAGTTATGTAGATAGTGCTAATGCTACTCATAGTATTTCAGGGGTATGCCGAGCAGAAAGAGATCTAGATCAAAATTTATAATAGAAGTATGAAAAAAAGTATCTTCACCTCGTAAAACTATAATAAATTGAAAACTATAAAACTCCATACATTAATTTTTTTCTTAATTGTATGGAGTTTTTCTTTTGGGCAGCAATATAAAAATTATACGATTAACCATGGTTTACCAAGTAACCATGTATACCGTATAACACAAGATTACGAGGGCTTTATTTGGTTTATTACCGATAAGGGAATGGTTAAATTTGATGGTGAGAACTTCAAAACATTTACCTCAAAAAATGGCTTACCCACAAATGATGTTTGGGATATAAAAATTACAAAAGATAACAGGGTTTGGTATTTTTCAAAGAGTGAAAAACTAGGTTATATACAAAATGATAGTGTTTATGCTTTTCCTTCTTCACAAAAGGGAGAAGTTTTTTCTCCAAATACTATTGGTCAAACAAAAGATAGTATCGTATTGAATTTTAATATGTTTAATTATATGTTAGAAGGGAACGTATTTAAAAAAAGGAAAATTAATAAAAACTATAGTTATGGAAGAATACTGGGCAATTCCGAGATAAAATATATTAAAAAGGAAGAAGACAGAACCTCATTTTCTTTTGTAGATAAAGATGACAAAATCATTTGGTCGCCTGATAACCAATCTTTAATAACTAGTACAGGAAAACTCGATTCACAGCTTAACGATAGTTTGTATTATTTTATAGACCATAAACAACTTATGTTTCTTAATCTTAAGAAACATGAATATTATTCTTTAAATTTTTCTGAATCATTAAAATATGAGCAAATAAACTACCAGAGGCTTCATAATGTAAACAATGAGATTCAGCTTACAGGTAGTAATTTTGTAGCCAAAATATCAAAAGAGTATGGTATTACAGATGTTAATTATCTTCCGGAAGAATTAGATACTCATTTTTCTTTTAAAGATAAAACAGGAAATATATGGGCGGCTTCTTTTAATAAGGGAGTTTATTTTTTTCCAGCATCAAAGAAGAATACCAAAACTTATTTTCTAAATGAAAAGGTTCAAGAATTAAAAAGCATAAACCATCAAATATGGGCTTCTGTTTATAAGAAAGGGTTGTATGCTTTAAGTAAAAGCACAAATCTATTTAATCTTTCTTTTAAAAATGATGAATATAGTTTTTCAATTAACCCTTTAAAAAACGATGACGGCTTTATTTACAGTACAGAAATGAGTGTTATATGGTATAAAAATGACCAATTCGAAAGCATAAAATTTAATAACTCAACGTTCAAAAAAAACCACATTGGGAGAAGATTTATAAATCATAATAATACCATATATAGCAATGTATATCAAGGTGTAAATAAGTTAAATATAGAAAATCTTTCTATCGAAAATTTCTATTTTGAATATGCTATAAGCGATTTTTCTTCGCTTCAAAACAAATTAATTATTGGTACATCATCGGGTTTAAAATCTTTGTTAAAAGATAGTATTCAATTAATTTCTGATCGGGAAATATTCAAAAAACCAATTCTAAAGTTAGCGGCTTTAAATAAAACAAAAATAGCAGTTGGTACGGATGGTTTTGGGGTCTATATTTTTGATGGTGAAAATGCAGTATTAATACATTCGACTAAAGATTATAGTGTTGAAGATATTTTTGTAGAAAATGAAAAATCTTTCTGGATTGCAACACAAAAAGGAGTACATCAAATAAAAGAAAATAATTCTATTTTTGAAATAGCAGCCTCGTTTTATGAGTCTGATGGGTTATTGGCAAACAAAGTAAATTCAATAACTGTAAAAGATAGTTTGTTATATGTAGCTACAGATGTTGGTTTAACAGCATTAAATACCCAAAACAATCATAATAATCAGCTGCAGCGTATTTATATAGACGGCATCACTTTCAATGGAAAAGTACAAGAAAAAACTTGTTTAGAACTGGATTATTCTGATTCAGGAAACATTCAAATAGATTTTGGTGTCATTGAGTATTCTAATCAAGATAATTTAAAAAAAGCATACCGCTTATTGCCTAACCAGACTACTTGGATCAACACTTCTTCTAACCAAATAAACCTTCATACATTAACACCAAATAAGTATACTTTAGAATTAAAGGCTACGAATCATCATGGTAATGTAGTGACGAAAAGTTTAGAAATTATGATTAGACCAATGTTTTGGCAAACTTTATGGTTTAAAATAGTAGTTAGTGTTATTATTGGTTCTTTAGTAATATGCATTGTCTGGTTTATTAGTAAAAGGATTCAGTTTAAAAAGGACCAAAAAATTATTTTAGAAAAAGAATTGTCTGAAATTCAATTAAGAGCCCTACGTTCGCAAATGAACCCTCATTTTGTGTTCAATTCTCTTTCTGCAATTCAGTATTTTATTAATGAGAATGATTTTGAATCTTCCGAGATGTATTTAGTTAAATTTTCAAAACTAATTCGTAAATTTTTTGAACTATCTAAAGAAAATGAAATATTAATATCAGAAGAAATTGAGCTTCTAAATAGCTATTTAGAAATTGAAAAACTTAGGTTTAAAGAGAAATTAAGTTATAAAATACATGTAAATACCGCCATTAATATATCTAAAAGTTATATACCAACGATGTTGCTACAGCCTATTGTTGAAAACGCCATTAATCATGGTATTTTTAATAAAGAAACAAATGGTTTACTACGTATAAATTTTGAATATATAAGTGAAGATACGCTTCGAGTAGCTGTAATGGATGATGGTGTAGGTTATAAAAAAAATAAGGTGAGATTAGGAAAAAAAGTAAAATCCTCCAATGTTTTAAAAGATAGAATTCATTTTTTAAATCAATCTAGAGATTGGCATGTGACACATAGTTTTTCGGAAATGTATCCCGAAAAAAGTGATAAAGGCAGTAAAGTAACTTTTATAATAAAACATTTGTCAGAATGAGTAAAATAACTGCAATAGTAATAGATGATGAGATTGCTAATATAAAAGGTTTACAGCAGAAAATAAGTAAACTTTTTCCGGATATTGAAGTGGTGAATACATTTCAAAAACCAGAGGATGCAATAGTAGAATTACAAAAAAACCAACCAGATTTAGTGTTCTTAGACATTGAGATGCCTAGAATAAACGGATTTGATTTATTAACAAAGCTAACAAAAATTAATTTTCAAATAATTTTTGTTACTGCTTATAATGAATATGCTATAGAAGCTTTTAAACAAAATGCAGTAGATTATGTTTTAAAACCAATAGCAAATAATGATTTAATTACGGCAGTAAATAAAGCGAAGGATATAATAAACCAAAAAGCACAAAACGAAAGTAATACTAAGCTTCTTAGTTTATTAACAGAACATGTTACAAATAATAATAAACTATTAATCCCAACAATAAAGGGAATATCTTTTATCCCTTATAACGAGGTTTTACATATAGAAGGGTATGAGGGATATACAAAAATTCATTTGCTTAATAATACCACTATAACGAGCTCTTATAATATTGGAAAATTTGCCAATATTCTCGATAACCCTTTTTTTAAATGCCATAAATCACATATAGTACACTTAGATAAGGTACGTAGTTTTGAAAATGAAGGATATGTTGTATTAGAAAACGGAAATAGAGTACCAATTTCAAAAACATATAAAAAAACCTTTATCGACTTGCAAACAAGGTAATAGTTTAATGCTCATTAATAAAAGCTATATACTTTATTCAGAGCATTAACATTATTTTAATCCAATTTACTGAATTGTTTAAACCATTCATTGATCGTAGTAAAAACTAAACTAAATAACCTGCATCTTTGATGTAAGAAACTTATAAAATAGTTTTTTGGTTGATTAGATATTGAGTGAGTTTATAGTAGTGGTTGAGTTAGTTGTAAAAGCCCTGTATGGAGATACGGGGCTTTTGTTTTTTTTTAATTGGCCTTTTTAGTCTATGGTATAACATTTTTTTAAAAGCTATCTGTAATATACGGCCACTACCAACCACCAATTTTCTCACGTTCTTCTTGTTGCTCTTTAGTTGCTTCTGGGGTAGGTATATTGCTTTGGTACAAGGGTCTGGGAAAGCATTCTGCTTTTCTACGCTCAAAATCTTGCTTACGATATTCATCAAAGGCATCTCCAGGAGGTAAAGGGCGGTTTTTGTCCATATACCAGGTTATAAAGGATATATCACGATAACAATCCCCATTACCAGCCCCGAAAAGGTCAAATGCATGACCCTTTGTAGGTCTGATAACTTGTAACATAAATGAGCCTGTTGCATCTTCACCGCCTGTGCTGTAAGAAAATATTACATTTTCAAAAGGCATGGTCACATTGGCTTGCCAATAGAAACCCGTAAAAGTAATGAGACCATCCTCCCGGTTAAGAATGTGTTCTTTTTTTGGCATGGTAAATAAATACACCGCAAAAAAAACAAAGGCGATACAAGAAATAGAAAAAATTATAATTGGCATAAAGGTCCATTCTTCATCTGAAGGAATAAGGAACATAATAATCATAGCTAAAGCTACCCCTCCCGCCATATGTGGTAATACTTTTGCGGCATAATATAGTATAATAAACTTTTGATTTACTTGCGTAAATACTTCTTTAGGTTTTATATCGTCTAATTTAACGGCTCGAGGTATTTCGGTAATTACTTTATCCACCCCATGCGCATATTGCTGTAAACCAGCCTCCGCTTTTCCGTAATCTCTATGGGTTATTTTTCGTTTATAGTCTTTTACTTCCATGTTTTTTGTTCCTTTAATTATCTTCCTAACAAACCAAATTAAGTGTAATAATTTCTTTCCCATTTACCAACCTCCAATTTTCTCACGTTCTGCTTGTTGTTCTGGTGTAGCTTCTGGCGTAGGAATATTACTGGGATAGAGTGGACGAAGAAAACCCTCTGCTTTTCTACGCTCAAAATCTTGCTTACGGTAGGGGTCAAAGATTTCACAAGGAGGTAGCGGCCTGTTTTTATCCATATACCATACCATAAAACTCCAAGCGACATAGGGGTTTTGATAGCTAATCGTTTTTAACAAATCAATTATTTTAGGCCTAAAAGTATTGATTACCTTTAAATATTCTTGCGGTGAATATCCATCAATAGCGCCACTCACTGCAAATACTACTTTTAATTCATTAAAAGGGCCTTCTAATGGTTTTCCGAAGAATGTGGCAGGATAAGAGATAATACCATTAAGCCGATCAAAATTTAAATTTGAATATTTTTTTGGTGTGAAAACACCTTTAATTAGCAATAGTAATCCTATAAAAGGATATAATAATAGAAATAACATAGTCCAGTGAAAATCATCAGAAGTAAAGAAATCATCAAAAGGATATATAATCCATAACCCTGATAGCAAGAAAATGGCACCAAAGATAATGTCAGCCAATTGCTTACCTTCTGTAGATTCAATAAACTTTTTTTCATTAGCCTCTATTATTGCCCCACCTCTTACCTCAATTCTATCTTTATCTGTAATATTTCTTGGTTTTTTTAAAATCCTATGTTCTTGATGTTTTCCCATTGTATTAACTAGTTAATTGGTCTATTTTATTTTCTTCTATTAAAGTTATTAGGTGTACCACTAGTACGAGCATCACGGGTGTAATCGAGGGAGTAAGATACAAAAGAGTAAAAGAAATGAGTGATGAAAATTATTATAATTAAAGCAATAACGGCCCAAGTGAGACGCTTGTGTTAGTAGGTCATAACCGCAAAAAAATCCACAACTCTTATGCTGTGGGTTCTTGTACTTTCTTAATCTAATTCTATGCCTTTACTCACAATAGGCACGAGCCAGAGCCATCGCGCTAGCGACTATATCTTGTGGTCCAGCGGCCTGTTTTAAAACTCTCAAATACTACATATCAGTTAATTTATTCATCTTTAGCATAAAATGAATTCATAAATGGCTTTACATTTATTTGTGTTTTATATAAGTTTACCCAATTTTCATAATAATAATTTACATTAACAACTTCTTTTTCTAATGAGTATTTTGCAAATGGTTTCCCTTTTTGAGGAATTAGTTCTTTAGACAAACCAAATGTTTCATTAAACTGCATATCATTAGCACAATCCATCCCTATTTCTCCCCATATGAGTTCTACTTCAGTATCGTTTAATATTTTTACCGAAAAGGCATAAATGCATTGCCCGTTGAATAAATATGTTAGATTATCAGTTGTTATGTGTATCTCAATATGATCATTTTGCCAACTATCTATAATTGATTTTGTTTTATTATGAGAAATATTAGCGTTCTTTTTAAAATTCAAATATTCATCATTAAGAATGCTATAAATTAATAGTTTGCCTTCTCTATTGTTTTTTAATAAAAAATCTATGTTTGTTCTTTCCTCATCATTATTCTCAAATTTAAAAAAACTTACCCTATATTCATTCTTGTTTTTTAAAGGTTTTATTTCTATAGATTTCATAAGTACATTTTCATCCCAATCTTGACCATAAATAAAAGGGTTATAATCTAATATAAGATTATCCTCTATAGTTAGACTATCCATTCTTTTTAAAATACGAGGTGACACATACTCTTCTATACCTTCTCTAACTCTATATTCTCCATAATACTTTTTGTAGAATTCAGTTAAAAAATCCACACCAAGTTTATTGTTAGTAATAACAGAATCAATTTGGGTAGTTGTGTTTTTAGTACTGCCAGTATTCTGATTCTCTTCTTTACAGCTAATTAGCATTACTAATAGTGTGATGTACAAATTAAAATATTTCATAATTGTTATATATCTGAGTTATTACCCCCTGCTACCAAGTGGGGGTGAAATACTTTATTAGAATTCGACTAAACCATTTTCTGTTAGTTTATATTTAGTTACTTCTCTTCTAACTTCTTTTGTTTTATAAGAATCTTCTTTTGTTTCGGAATTTTTGTAAGCTAGTTCTTTGTAAATTTTAAAAACTTCTAAAGTGTCTTTGTTTAATTTAAAATCGATATCATAATAGCCATCCGTAGTAGTATCTTCATTTAGTGTTGTAGAGGATCCGAAAAGTTGCTTAAATTCTATTACTTCTTCGTTTTTAACTATAGCCATTTTCATGTACAGATTATCACTATCACAAGTGTAAAATAACAATAGATACTTTATGTTTTCATAATACATAATATCCCATACACTTCCTCCTCCACAAAGATTACCCCTAACTACCTCATTTAAAACTTTAAGCTTAATTCTTTCTAAATCATCCCTAAATTTATTATTAAGTAATTTGTCGCTGGTTAAAGGGAAAAAGTCTGTATTATTCAGGCCTAAATAATACAAGCAATTTTTATTTCCATCTACGCTAAATTGATTTTCTATGCTTTTTACCTTGTCAATATAGTGTTGTTCTTCATCAGATAAAGTAATTTCTATATTAGCATTAGGTGTATACCAAGTTTTAGTTTTAAAATAATAATTTAAATCCTCACTTTTAAAAACATAACCTTTACGTGCAAAAACTTCATTTCTGACTAAACGTAAGTCTTCTTCGGTTTTTGTTTTTAAAACTTCTTCTGATAAATACTCAAATGATGAAACTACTTCTTCTTTTTCTGTTTGCCCTTTACAAGACAAGAAAGTACATATTAGTATTAATAAAATAATTCTTTTCATTATAATTATTTTAAGGAATTTCTCGATTTAAAATATCCTATCGGACCTCCAAGATTTAAAAAAAAACATTACGTTAGTATGAGCGTTACGATCTTAACCGAGGGAGTAAGATACAAAAGAGTAAAAGAAATGAGTGATGAAAATTATTATACTCAAAGCAGTAATGGCACAAGCGAGAAGCTTGCGCTAGTGGCGAGTCTAGTTTAGTTTTCGCATCTTTTTAAAACAATAAAACTACTCTCAATATTGTTTGTAAAAGGATTTTCCTTAAACTCTCATTTATGTGTTTTTCTAATTTAATTTGTTCAAGGTTAATACTATCAATAAACACTTTAGGATTAATTGTCCAAAAGAGGTCTTTACCTTTAGGTCTACTTATATTAATTTCACTAATCTTATTTAGGTTATCATTATAGCCCTTTAATAAATAACCATCAGTTTTAACTTCTTTGGATATATTTTTAATGTTATCATATTCCTGTCCCCAATTATGATAAATAGAATCTTTGTAAAACT